>CAMWVO010000007.1 GCA_947177695.1 uncultured Clostridia bacterium | reverse complement strand
TGGAACTGAGGTTTTTCAGCGTCAGAGCGATCGTCTTGTTCTCGGTGAAGAAAGCCGTACTTACATAGTAGTCGTTCCAGTACCACACGATGGAGAACAGGAATACCGTCAGGAATGTTGAACCCGCGTTGGGAACCATTACTCTTACGAAAGCTGTGAAAGGCGAGCAGCCGTCGAGAGCCGCAGCGTCCTCAAGCTCCTTGGGAAGTCCCATAAATGACTGTCTGAACAGGAAGATAAACAGACCTGCTCTCAGACCGTTTGCCGTCAGTGCGGGGAAGTACATCGTTACGGGCTTGTTGATAAGGTTGATGAAATCGCCCGTGATCGTGTGCCAGAGACCCAGGGGGTTGAAGTATCTGAAGAACATATACTGAGGAATAAGGATGATCTGCGGGGGAACAAGGATCATCATGATTACAACAAAGAACAGTATGCTCTTGCCCTTGAATTTATAACGCGCAAAGCCGTATCCCGTCAGCGCACAGGTAAGTACCTGCACGATCGAACAGCCGATGTTCAGCACAAGGGTGTTCCACAGGGTTTTCCAGAAGTCCATCGCTTTGATAACTTCTTTCATGTTGCTCATGGTTAAGTGCTTGGGTATCCACATGATAGTGGGGTCGTTCATGTCCGCGCTGGGACGGAACGCCGAGGAGATCATAAAGATCAGCGGATAGAGAATGATAAAGCAAAGTCCGAAAACAATTACCGCTCTGAACACAGGCCATACAGCGTCTGTGACCTGCTTTCTCTTTAAGTACCTCTGCTCTTCGGGTGTAAGGCACTCCAGCCTCTTCTTGAAGCGTTCCCGTCTTTCCTTTCGGGACATCTTGGGTTCCTTGGGAGCTTTCTCCGGTTTATGCTTTTGCAGGAAGCCGGAGAGTCCGCCTTTGGTAGTCATTGTAGTATCAGCCATTTTCTCCGCCTCCTTCTTAGTCATCGTACCAGACGAGCCTGTTCATGATCGCGAATATGATACCCAGAGCTATAAGAATGATTCCGAAATAGCTCCACGCCATAGCCGCCGAGTAACCGTACTTCCATTCGCTTTGTACGCTCAGCAATCGTTCCATTACCTGGTTGGTGGGGTCGATAAACGCGTCGATAACAGTATAAACTATGTTTACCAGGATCATCGAGGAAATATAGGGCAGGGTGATCTTCCAGAAGAACTCCCATGAGGTAGCGCCCTCGATAGCCGCTGCTTCCTTTGCAGACGCGGGAATACCCTGCAAAGCCGAAAGGAAGATGATTATCTGGATACCGCATTTCCAAACAAGGTTCAGGATATCCGAGGTGATCTCCGTCAGCATTTCGGTAAAGGTATCGCCGAAACCGTAGATACCGATAAACTCCAGAAGCTGGTCAACCATGTCCGCCTCAAACATTGTGGAGAACTGTGCAGCCTCGTTGTTTCCGCCTGTCTCCAGGTCGCCTGTGATGATCGCGTAAACAGGACCCGTCGCGATGATAACCGGCAGGAAGAATACCGCTCTTGCGAAAGTTCTTCCGCGGAACTTCTGGTTGATTACGATAGCAACGAACAGCGAGAATACAACGATAACCGGCAGGTTAAGCGCCATATCCTTCAGTACCTCTACCAGGTACTGGCTGAAGTTAGGGTCTTTCAGGAAAGCGTCCTTATAGTTAAGGAAAATATCGGTCTTGCCTCCGCTGGTCAGAGGCTTTATGTCCAGGTAACCCGTTTCGGGAGTTACCGTGTGGAACGAATAATAGAACGACTGGAGGAGCGGTATGATGAAGAACATCAGCGCGCCGACAAACCAGAGTGCGATAAATCCGTAGCCGTAAAGACCTTTTTTCTTTTCGTAGGACAAATTAAGTCTTTTCATCAGCCGATTGCCTCCTCTCCGACATAGTCGTAAATGCTGATTGTTTTTCCGTTGACTGTAACGGTTCTGTCGTTCAGGTTCACACGGGTCGTAGTTCCGTTGGAGTAAACTGTTTCGATCTCGCCGTCAGACAGAATGTTATAGTCGGTAATTTCCGCTCCCGCTGTCTGTGAAAGGACTTCGTTTGCAAACTTATAGCAGCCTGCCGCGTCCTCCAGCCAGTAAATGTAGTTTGCGTAGTACAGCACGTCATAGCGGGTATCCTTCAGCTCGTCGGCAGTCTCTGCGGTAAAGTCAAATCTGAGGTTCGAGCCGCAGGCGATCGCTCTGAGGACCAGATCCGCAACCTGAGCGTCGCCGTTTACCGCAGTAGTGGAAACAGGCTTGAGACCGCTCATTACGATCTGATAGAAAGGAATGTCGCCGTCGAAAACGTCGTACTTGCTTGAGTTGAGGGGAACGTCGGAAACGTGATCCACATATTTGAGAACGTAAGCGTTTGCGCCGTCCGCAAGAATGGAGGGAACAGAACCCTTAAGCTCTTCCATGTAGCCCTGGAGGTTGTACTTGAACATTTCTCTCGATATGGATTTTTTGCCGTAATCGCCGTAGATAACGGTAGTTGTGCTTCCCAGCGAAACTGTGTCCAGACCGTACTTGCTGTAGCTCTTTCCGATGTTTGTAAACATCTTGGCATACTTTCTCGGACTGAGCAGGGACATTGCGTCGTAGAACTTATTTTCAACGCCGTGTGCAAGGTCGTACTCGATCTGTCTGGAATAAGCGTTGGAAACTCTTATTGCCGTGTCGGTCATGGTAAAGTAACCGTTGCCGGACTTGAACGTAAGGTTATCCACCTCGGGGTAGATCGTGATATTGTTGGACTTGGCGTAATCCATCAGCGCGTTGAAATCGCTCTTGCCGCCCAAAAGGGAGGCGGGCTTAGCCTTGTCGGAAACCTTTTCCTTGATGTCCGCGGTAGTCCACTGATTGTAGTTTACTACCATTTTGTCAACGCCCATACCCTTGAGCTGTTCAAGGATATTCTTTGCGTCGCTGAACGAAGTTGTCTTGTGCTGCATTGTAACGGGGAATCCGAGAACGGTCTCCTGCTTCAGTGTAGCGCCGTAAAAGTCGATATAGAGCGCGCTGCTGTCGGCAGCGGGGGATTTTTCAACACCCTGTGAGGTCTTGAGGTAGTTCCTGTAAGCCGCAGCTATGTCGGTATAGTCAACATCCGACTTGTCACTGTTGGAAACGGGATAGTATCTTACCTCGATCTCGGGAACGAGTATTCCGCGCTTCTCGAAAACTCTGAGGGGATTTGCTTCGCCGCCCATCAGGTATTCGTCGCTTGTTCTTATCTCGAAGTCAAAGTAGCAGGCGTTGTAGCTTGTTCTTTTCTGACCCGCAACGTAAGCGTTTATCGAAGCGCAGGTGTCGCCCTTGTCTGCGACAACCATCATGCCGCTGTCGCCCTTGACTATTCCGTACATTGGCAGATAGACCTGTCTTGACGTGGTGGGCTTGGTGGTATTCACCGCAGTGATGTCTCTGCCGTATACCTTGCCCTTATAGACTCTGTAGCCTGCCTTGTTATTATTGAAGTTTATGACAGCTCCGCTTCCGTCGGGAATAACGAAGTAGCCTTCTTCCTCAGTATCGGCAGCGCCGAAAGCAGACATAAACGCAAGATTGGTCGTGATCTTTGACGCGGTTTTTTCGTCGATATCCTTTGTTACCACATTAAGGCTCATGTAGTCGTCATGGAGAGTATAGACAACGGGAACGGCGATCTCCGCCTGATTGAAGTCGTATGTTACCTCCAGACCCGTTGATGTAGCTTTCATTTTCGCCTTGCTCTTAGCCTTGCTGTGGCTCTGGGTAGTACGTCTTGCCGCAGGCTCGCCGTATATCAGTGTCAGACCCGATTTAAGCTCCTGCTTCTGAGCGGCTTTACCCGCGGAGGCGTCGGCGTTTATAGGGTTGGACCACCATATCTCGCCGGTGTTTTTGTCCACCAGAGCAAGAGTGGTCTCCTTGTCGTTGTACCATAAAGCCAGCTTGTCGTTTTCGACCGCAAGCTTCATTTCAGCCATTGCCTGTTCGTCGGTAATGAGGGGTTCATCCTCGTCCATGGCGTAGTCGTCCTCGTCCATAGGAACGTCGCCGTCGGAGGAAGAGGTTTCCTCAGAGGGCTCGCTGTCGGAGCTTGCGGGAACAGCGCACAGGCTGACCATCATAGTCAGACAGCAAAGGCAGGCAATAAGCTTCTTTAACCTTTTCTGCATTCGTTATTTCACCACTTTTCGTATTTTAGTTAAACTCTGAATCTGTAGGAAAGCTCCGTATAGATCGACAGAATGAAGATCAGCACCTGCTGGAACAGCGTAAGAAGCAGAACGAGCAGGAACAGGATCGCAACCATGGCAACCAGCGTCAGGAGCATCAGTGCAATAGTCTTGCCGAAGCTGAACTGATGCACTGCCTTTATTCCCGATATCAGAAGAACGAAGCTCCAGCACGTGCCGATAACCTCGACGGACTGAATGAAGATGTATTCGTCTCTGATAAGGAAGTGGGACATAACCGTGCCGATAAGGTATCCGCTGATATAAGGTATAAGCGCGTAAGCGGAGTTGACGAAAATATTCTTCATCGTTCCCTCGCCGTCGAAAAGCGTACACATCGCCCAGTTTGCCACTACCCAAGTCCCGAACAGGATAAAGCTGCGGAACAAATATGGAACGATATTGAATATCTTGTCATAGCTTGAATAATACTGAAAGCCGTAAAGTCTGCTGTAGGCTATCTGCTGAATGAACAGAAGGCAGACCACCACACAGGCAATACCCATCGAACCCTGCTTTTTCCACCGCAAATCCTCGAAGCCCTCGAAGGGGTGCATAACCACGTGTTTAACAAATTGTCCTTTTGTCAGATCCAGCATATCACACACCGCCCTTTCTGTTCTTTTCCCACGGATAAACGATCTTTCCGAGTTTTCTCATCTTGTTGTAGACCACAAGCAGCACTATAAGGAGGATTATCACAATGATAGCTCCCATATAGTTCTTTTTCAGCCACTGGTCGCGGTAACCCTCAAAGGCTCTGTTATAGCGGACGCGGCTGATGGATATTTTAAAGTAATCCATAGCTTCCTTGTACTCGTACTTATTGTAGAGCGCGTTGCCTATTCCGATATAGGCTCTGCGGTAGTTTCCGTCGTACTTGAGAACGTTTCTCCACGGCTCGAGGGACTCCTCGTAAAGACCGTCGTTGTAAAGGTTGGCCGCTTCGGTAACGATCTCGCCGAAAACGGTTCTTGTAAAGATCGTGATGTTATTTTTTCTCGAATCCAGAACGTACAGGTGATTGTCGTGGCTTTCGATAGCCGCCGCCGACTGGAACAGACCTAGCTGGTCTCCCGAGCCGCCCATGATGAACAGCAGCCAGCATTCCTTGTCGTACTGGAAAATACGTCCGTGCTGGAAGTCCAGAATATTCAGCTCGCCGTTGGGACCCAGGTCTATATCGGTAAGGCTGGACTTCTTGGAGTAGATCGAGTAGTACGCGGGAGGAATATCGCCGAAGGTCATATCCGCCGCGCCCAGGGAGTCAAGAATGTTGTCGCCTCTGGGGTTAAGCTTTTTGACCAGGTCGGTGTCGACCTCCTGAGATTCGGTAACGGTAAAGATGAAGCCGTCGTCGTCGATATCGAAGTTAGAGAAGCCTATAGGAGTCTGCTTTGTACGTCTTTCTCTCTGAGCTTCGGTTCCGATCAGGTTCCAGAAAGCGTTTGCAAGAACCTCAGCCGTAGCCTCAACGCGGTTCGCTCCGTAGAAGCCCAGGAACTCGCCGTTGATGTCAAACATTACCGCGCCCTTTGTCTGGGACTTAACGATTACATAAACGTTGCCCGCCTTATCCACAAGCACCTTTGAGGGATTGTAGGTAAGGTTCTGGTCGTAAAGCTCGCTGTCGGGCTTGGTGAAAAGTCTGTCAACATTTCCGTCGGTATCGCACTTGATAACTCTGTCGTTTTCGGTATCGCACACATAAACGTTGCCTGTGTACTGATCCACGTAAACGCCCGTAGGCTTTTTCAGCGTAAGGGTCTCTCCGTTATAGGAGAACTCTTTCATTTCCCTTACAAAGTTAAAGTCAAGGTCTGTAATAACAATTCTGTTGTTGCCCTTATCCGCTATGTACATAAGATCGTCGTGGGAAATAAACAGATCAGCGGGTTCAAAAAGACTTCCGCAGCCTATCGTTTCGCCGTCAACGTATTTTTCGGCGGTATAGCCCGCCTGGGAAGCGACCGGGTCGCCCCACCTGTCATAGCTGTAAGGGTCATATGTTTCCAGAGCGGAAACATTCACGGTCAGCGCCGAAACTGCCAGAGCCGCGGCGGAAACCAATGAAAGAAGCTTTTTAAAGCTTGACATATTATCCCTCCATTAATCAAATTAGAAGCTGCGTCCGCAAAACCAAACCACGGAAGCGTCAGTCCTTCATACCGGCATGAGCCATAGTTTCCATAACGTTGCTCTGCGCGGCGATGAAGATTGCCAGCGGCGGGATCATCAGTACTACCGCGGACGCCGCGATCGCACCTTGTCTCGCCATACCGGCGGCAGCGATCTGCTGAACAACGGTAGGAATGGTTTTCAGCGCCTCATCGTAAACCAGCGAGCCGCCGTTTGAGTTCCATGCCGCCTGGAACTGGAAGATGATAATAGTCATAAGCGCAGGCTTGGAGTTCGGCATAACGATACCCCAGCATATACGCAGGAGGCTTGCGCCGTCAACCTTAGC
This sequence comes from uncultured Clostridia bacterium, assembly GCA_947177695.1. Classification (GTDB taxonomy): domain Bacteria; phylum Bacillota; class Clostridia; order Oscillospirales; family Ruminococcaceae; genus RGIG8773. The sequence goes on along the minus strand of CAMWVO010000007.1, from coordinate 11,598 downwards.
CGCCTCGATCATAGCGTCGGGGATCTGTCCCACGCTCTGGATCATAAGGTAAAGACCCATTGTGGAGGCGATAAGCGGGAAGATCAGAGCCGAGTAGGTGTTGATCATGCCCAGATTAGCCATAACAATGTACTGCATGATGTAGGTTACCTGGCTGTTGAACAGCAGGGCGATAACGATGATCTTGTTGATAGCCTTGCAGCCGGGGAATCTGCACTTTGCAAGGATAAAGCCCGCGGTACAGGCGAAAACAACGTGGAACAGGGTCGCCGCAACGGTAACGAAAATACTGTTGAAAACGTTTCTTGAAAAAGGTACCCACGAGTTGTTTGCGACAACGAACAGATCCTTGAAGTTGTCGAAAGTGGGATCCATCGCATAAAGACGCGGCGGCATGATGAAGATTTCATTTACCGGCTTCAGCGAGGTAACGATCGCGATATAGATAGGTGCCAGCATGAACAGACCGAGCACAGTCAGAAACAGGAAAATTCCTATATCGTTTTTCCAGCTCTTGCCCACCTGCTTGTTGGAGCCCTTGGAACGCTCCATTTTGCGGTGTTCCTTTTCCCGCCTTTTTCTCAGAGCTTCCAGGGCGGCGGCGTTTTCAGCCTCTATCTGCGCCTGTATCTGAGACGGTTTAAGTTCTTTTTTAGCCATTATGTAATCCTCACCTCATTCCTAATTCATGTACTTGCCCAGTATCTTTGAGATCAGCTGGTTACACAGCAGCATCGCCAGGAACAGCACGAAGCATATTGCCGAAGCGTAGCCCATCTCGTAACGGATCCAGCCGTAGTCAAAGGCGTGGGTCATAATGGTGTGAGCCTTATAGTCCGTGGAGGGGAAGCCTGCAAGGCTTCTGCCTACCAGGTCAACTGTGAACGAAGATACGATCTGCATTACAGCGGCGAACATAAGCTGAGGTCCCATAGAGGGGATGGTTATGTAGATAAGCTCCTGCCATCTGTTGCTTATGCCCTCGATAGCGCCCGCCTCGTACATAGCCTTGTCGATACCCTGGAAGCCCGCTCTCATAGCAAGGAAGCCTGCGCCCATGGATACCCACAGCTGTACTACGATAACGCAGCCCAGCAGGTAGTTTGCGTCGGTGAGCCACTGTATAGCCGCGGTTGTGATGCCCAGCTCGTTCAGAACGGCGTTAAGGTAACCGTAAGCGTCGCCGGAGAAGATGAGCTGCCATACGAAGTAGATGTTGCCCGCCATAGACGGAGCGTAGAAAATAAGGGTGAATATTGTTTTGAGCACGGGGTGAAGCTCGTTTATAAGCCACGCAAGAAAGAAGCTGAGCGCGTAGCTGAGAGGACCCGTAAAGATCGCGAAGATCAGGGTGGTTCTGATTGAACCGATGAAAACGTCGTCCTCAAGGAACATTGTGTAGAAGTTCTGCAAGCCGATGAACTTCGGCGGGAAATGCGCCATGTCGAAGTCGGTAAAACCGATAGGAAGCGCCATAACTACGGGAATTACCGTAAAAAACAGGAAGAAGATCATAAAAGGAAGCATCATGAGGTAGCACATTGAGTTACGCTTCATCTCGTGCCATGTATAGCCCCATCTTTCCTTAAAGGACATCTTGCGCTCGCTGGGCAGCAAAATTTCCTTTTTTTGAGTCTCAGCAGCCAAAGGTAAACCCTCCATTCTTATTCATCATCAAGACCGAGATTTTCTCGTTTTCTTGTAATTTCTCTGTTGATGTCAATGTTGTACCAGCGCAGGGTCTCGCGTGCGTTGTCCTTATCGTTTACGACCGACCTGAACGCGTTCATGATACTTCTTGTAACAACGTAGGCGGAGGGAACGATGGGTATTTCTTCAAGCTGATCCATCTGAGAGAGTATCTTTTCCAGATCCTTATTGGACCAGTTAAGCTGCTCAAGAGCCGCTACGTTTGCGGGAGCAAAACGTCCGAGAGGACCCATAACGCCCTCTACGTTCTGACCGTACTCAACCATAGTGTCGGTATCTGTGAACCACTTGATGAACTCCCATGCCGCATCCTTATCCTTGCAGTTTGAAAGGATTATCGCGCCCGAACCGTTGGAGTTGGAAGCGTGGGAAACTGTGCCGTCCGCCCTGCGTGTTCCGGGAACCTCGCAGAAGTCCCACAGTCCCTTTATTTCGGGAGCGGCAACGTTGAGCTGGTTATAGAATCCGCAGTAGCCCTGTATAACAATGGGAGCTTCGCCTGTTCTGAAACGTGTAAATGCGTCATAAGTCTGGTCAAACTTATAGACATTGTAGAAATCCGTCCATGTTGCGAAAGCGTCTACCGCTGTCTGTGTATCGAAGTTGGTAGCTGTCTGAGCGTCGTTGTAGTAATTCATGCCCGACTGGAGCATAAGCAGTGCAAAGGTGTGACCTGCCTCGGTAGCGGGAGAAACCGATACGCCGGCTGTGTTCAGACCTGTGGACGCCGCTACGCCGGGGAGGATAAGACCGGGCTGCATATACTTTCTCTGGATAGCGGGGAGCATATCTATAAGATCGTCCCATGTTTCGGGAGGCTCGGTAACGCCGATCTGAGCAAGCATATCCTTACGGTAGAACATCATGGGGAAGTTTCTGTCGATAGGGATAGCATAGGTCTGACCGTCATACTGGTAGTTTACGGCAGCAGTTCTCTGGAACCTTGCCATAACATTGTCAAAGCCGTTCATATCGTCCATAGGCACGATAAGACCTCTTACCGCCAGGTTAACGGGGAACTCGCCGCCAACGAACAGTGACGCGTCGGGACCCTTTCCTGCCAGTACCGCCTCCATGATACCGCCCTGAACAAGGTTGATGGAAACCTGTGTGCTGTGGCTGGTATTGAAGTCGGAGTCTGTCATCTGCTTGATAACGTTTGCCTGGTCACGTCCGAGACCTACCCATACGTTAATGGACTCGCCGTTTACATCGGAAAGCTTTGTGTAGTCCTCAAAGAAGGAATTTATAAAGCCTTTAAAGCCGAAGGCAAAGCTTTTGCCGAAATTGGACTTTACTGAAGTAAAGTTCGCATCGGCGGGAGCGACCTCAATGAAGTCGATCTCAAGGGGCTGCTCTCTGTACTGTCTCATCCAGGATGAAACGGAAGCAACATTATCTTTAATGGAGCTGTTGGAGATCATGCTGGGTATCTTGTTAGGCTTATCCGCACCTCTTTCGAGAACTGTAGCCAGTCTTTCGAGAGCGGCAGCTTCGGTACCCGCGTTGCCTGCGAGCTCCTCGATATTATGCTCCTCGACGAGAAGCTGAACGGAAAGATTTTCAAAAACAGATATCAGTTCAGGTATTTCTCTGTGAACATAGTAGTCGGTGTACTTATCGGGAGAGGGACCTGTGATCATAAGGATCTGCATATAGTACTGGTTCGCAGTGTAAACGATATTGTCAAGACGTCTCATAGACTCGCCGATCTCACCGGGGATTACCTCCAGCGAAAGCTCATGCTTGCCGGGTTCCAGGTAAACGTAAGCGGGGTCGCCGTTTTCGTCCTCGGGAACGACCATAAGCCAGTCGTCGTCGTACTGGAACTTGATCTGCTGGAAGCATTCGTTGGGGACTTTGCCGTCAACATAGAGACGGCGGTTTGAATAAAGACCGCGCAGCTCGTTCTGGCGCGCCTTTATGCCGACCTTGTAGTAGCCTGCGGAAGCAACGTTCATTTCCCATGTAATGGTCTGACCGGCAGTATCCCAAGTGCCGTCGCCGACTGTATTGTACCTCTGCTTTGAGGGGTGAGAGGGTTCAACAAGATAGGAACCTCTGTCATAGGTCGGGAAAAGTGTCTGGGAATTTGTGTAAGCATACTGCTCTCCCTGGAGCTTGATGACCTCGGCGCCGCTGTTCGCCGCAAGCTCGGAATCGGAGGGCTTTTTATATGTCTCGAAATCGTCCATATTGCACAGCTTTATGTACTCGATAGCCACAGAAGCGCGCTCGGACTCAAGAGAGATCGTGTGAGTACCCGCCTCCAGATAGAAATAGAGGGGCTCGTTGAACAGACCGTCCACATCGGTAAGCATAGTCGTCACCCATCTGGGAGCCTGCACCTGCGGAGGACGGACCTCATTGTCCTTTGAATCCGTGGAGATGGGGTACGCACCTGTCCAGATATGGGGCATCGCGGCACGGGTCGCGGTATCATACGGGGACTCGCCGTCCAGCAGGACAGAGACCTCGGTATTAGTCGCACCGTAGGGAAGCGGATAGTAGCTCACCTCCATCTGGTAAGCGCCCGTCTCGGGAACGTCTACAGTAAAATCGACTCTGCCCTCTTCATTGGACCAGACAAGAACATTGTCTCTGCCCTCAAAGGAAGCGATCTCCGCTTCTGCTTCGCTGCTTTTGCCCGAATAGGAAAGCATAGCTTCGGCTTTGGGACGAGCAGCGCCCTCGATCTCGTCATAATATTCGCTGTAGGTTTTCTGCCTGACATAAGCGACCGCGGAGACAACCGGGTTATCGGAGCCTGCCGCCGCCTCGTCCTCCGCGGAAGCGGGGAAACAGGACAAGACAGGAACACAAACGAGAACCGCCACTGCCGCGGACAAAATTCTCTTTAAATTCGTTTTCCTTGACAACAGATAGACCACCTTTCATAATAACTCTGTTCCGACGAGCGGAACACTCAAAAATCCGTTTTCCGTGCCGCAGCCAGCGGAGCCGCGGTCAAAGAAGCGTTGATTATGTAAATATCGTGACAATTACACAAAAAAACGGCGACGGATTGAAAAAATTATATAGAGTTGCATAACTATTATAACAATTTGACTAACAAATGTCAAGGGTTTCTTTGTAATTTTGTTAAAAAAACATACGAACGCAAAAAAATTGTCGGAGACCGGTAGTCTCCGACGAAAAAAGAAGCCGCCGTCCGTTCTGCATACGGACAGCGGCAGTGATGTTAGAATAATACAATTACTTGGTAACCGTTTGTTATTCTTTCATGAGTGCTGTTTTAGCGCAAGCGCTTAGCCTCTCTTCTTAGCAACAATAGCAGCAGCAGCAAGTGCAACAGGGATTACTGCGAGAGCTACGGAAGCGTTACCTGTGGGAGGGTTGGAAACAACGGGAGCAGGAGCGGGCTCGTCAACAACAGGAGCTACGTCCTCGTCATCGTCGTCGTCATCAGTGTCTACATCCTCGTCATCGTCGTCAGCGTCGATATCATCCTCGTCGTCGTCGATAGTGTTCTCGTCAACCTCAGCAGCAGCGTCAGCGTCAACAGTATCAGCATCGCCTGCAACGAGTACAACGTCCATGCTATCCCAGAACCACATGTTGGAAGTAGCGAGTTTGAGAGTGTGGATGTATGTTGCGTAGTTGTTAGTTGTAGCAGCACCGTCCATGATAGCATCCCAGTCGAAGCTTACGGATGTCTTGGTCCAGTCAAAGTACTCAGTGTTGCTGAGAGACATTGTGAGACCCTCGTTAACGATCAGAGCGCCAGCGAAGAGGTTCTGTCCGCCCCAGTCCATACCGGTGAAGCCTGTTCCCTCAGGGCTGTAGAACCAGTCATAAGTGTGGTCGCCGAATGCCTTGTAGGTGTCAACGCCTTCCCAGTCGTTCTCAGCGTAGAGACCAACGATGAACTCGCCGTCCTTAAGCTTCTTGAGAGTATCATTGTATTCCTTGTTGATGTTATCGGTATTGATAACAGGAGCATTGCTTGCGCCTGTAGCAGCAGCAAATCTTACGTTAGCAGCAGCTGTGTTGAATGTGAATGTAACAGTCTCGAAGTTCTCGATAGCGTCGTTGAGGACAGCTCTTACATTCTTGTAAGCCTTATCAGAACCGTTTACATTAGCGTTCTCCAGGTATGCAACGATGTCCTTGTTGTTGGAAACCTGAGTCATAAGAGGAGCCTTGAAAGGTGTAGGAGCTGTGTAAGCAGAACCTGTAGCATCACCGAATACGCCATTGAACTTGATGCCGTATGTGCCAGCCTGGATCTTCTTGTTAACGGTCTCCCAGTCCTTATCTGTGATACCCTTCATGTTAACTGTAACAGTGATGTTAGCCATTACAACATCTGTGCCCTCTGTACCAGCTGTACCAGCTGTGTAAACAACTGTGATCTTATCGCCAGCTGTAGCGCCGTCGATCTTAGCAATACCAAAGGAAGCAGCGCTGTATGCTCCGTCAGATGTGAAGAAGCCAGCATCCTTTGCAGGTACAGCAGCTGTGCCAGCATCGTAGTAGTAAACAGTTGTGTCTCCATCTACGGAAGCCTGTGTAAGAGTAGGATCAGCATCCTTCAAAGCATTAAGAGTGTCCAGTGTAGGTCCAGCAGGTACAGCTGAAGTCTTAGCAGCATCGGTATACCAACCAGCAGCCTTTGCAGGTTGTGCAGGAGTCTGAGCCTGATATACGAGTGTGTAATTACCAGCAGGAATATTGTTAGCCTTGATGGTCTCGATGTTAGTAGCTACAGCAAAGCCATTGTATGTTGCAGTAGCAACAGCAGCTGTGCCCTCTGTGCCGTTTGTAGCCTCAGCGTCACCACCGATGAGAGCAGGAGAACCGTCGTTAACTGCCTTTACAGGAATGTGAATGCCATCCCAGCTCATCATAGCTTCTGTAGCTGCGCTGTAGCCCTCAGACCAGATATCTCTTGTGAATGTGATAGGATTGATAGCCTTGTTTGTGTCAATGTACTGACCGCTTACAACAACCTTGTCAGTCCACTCCATGCCAACAGCTTCGATAACAACTTCCTGACCTGCAACGAGCTTAACGTTGGGGAATGTAGCCTTCAGAGTAAGCTTACCGTTCTTCTGGTTCTGAAGAGTGTTTACGAGGTTGTAGTTAAGTGTACCGCTCTCTACTGCGGATACTGTAGTAGCCATTGCAGATACAGCTACTGCGCCTGCTGCGATTGCAGCGATTGTCTTTTTCATGTTCATGAAAAATTTCCTCCTTGTTTTGTTTTAAATTTTTTCTTTATTTATTTCCATTATGGAATGGAAATCAAATAGGAATTTTGTGAAAGATTTCCGAGACGCTTAAGAGGTCAGCCCGTCCGAAACATTCACTATGAAGTTCGCGGCTTTCCGTCTGTAGGGTACCCGTCTGTCTATCACGCTATTATTCTAACATTTCAAACGAAAAGTGTCAACATACAGATGTAACAAATTTTCGATTTATTTTTCGTTTGAAGTGTACACTTTTCACTAAAAAGCTCACATTTTTCAAAAAAACGCGAAAAATGTCGGTAACAGATTTGCAATAATCGTAACGGTTTTGTAATAAAACGCTGTATCGGACGCAAAAAATCAAATCGAAAAATCGAAAATTATCCGCGGAAAATTTTATGAAATTTCTTGACAAACCCCGCGGTTTGATATATACTATGTATATAAGAGGCGCAGCCACAAGCGGCTTGCTCTCTTATTCTTTGGATTTTTGTAAAAAGCCGCCGAACTTGGAGAGTGTGGGCGGTTTTTTATTTGCCTTACTTTTTCTTGAAGAACTTGATTACGTCAAAAATAAGGGCAATAACGCCGGTCAACATTGTTACGAAAAGAAATATGCCCTCGTATGTAGCCATAGTTATCACCTCCCTTTCGGGAGCAAGCCGCCGTTCCGTGTGGTGCGCCGATGTTATTATAGCACGCTATGAAAAATTTGTCAATATTATGAAAAACCCGTTCCGATCTTGCCGGAACGGGTTCTCTTTATGCCTTGTCTTCGGTAAACTTCGACCATGAGATACCGAGAAGCAGCCAGAAAAACGGCGCAACAGTCACTGCGCTTGCGCTGAAAAACGCCTGCACCGAGTATGCCGTCACCGCCGCCAAAAGCGCGGGACGGAACCATTTTTCCCTGTCCGAAGCAAATTCGCGCATATCCCTGAAAAGCCGCACAAAGCTTGCCCCCAGCAGAGCCAGATACGCTGCAAGCGCGGGTATTCCCCTTGTTGCCGCGATATAAAGGTACTCGTTGTAGCTGCGGTCTATGCTGTCCGTTGCAAGCTCCGCCCGAACGATCTGATACTTTGCCATAAGATCGGGACCAACGCCGAGGATAGGGTGATCCTTTATAATTATAAAGCTTCTTTCCGCGCCGATCTTCCACAAGGAATCATAGTTTACCGGCGACGGTCCTGTCGTTATATAGAGACGGTAAAAGCTGTCCGTATAGGCGATCGCCTTGTCCCTGAGCCATATCCCCTGAAACGCCAGAACGATACCCAGAACGGCGGCCGTACCTATCAGCAGAGCCGCAAGCCTTTTCCGCGGACTTTTCAGTACGCCCTCTTCAAAGCTTGAGCCGCTCTCAGAGCGGTTTCCGCCCTTTCCCGCAGTAAATTCTGCTGCAATAAGTACGATATATGCCGTTCCGATGCCGATAAGCGGAACAACCGACGAGGTGAAAAGTCCCGTCAGAAAGAAAAATACCGCCGAAACTCCGTATATCCTTGCGCGGACAATATTTTTCTCGTACATCGCTCCCGCCGCCGCAACAGCCGTTACCAGCGTCAGAAACGAGCCGTAGAAGATGGGGCTGTCCGACATACCGCTTGAAATGTGTACGTCTTTTAAAAGCAGCAGCGCGGGAAGCTTTCTGAAATCCGAGGGAAAATCTCCGGGAATGTGCTGGAGTACAGCCGCAATTCCCTGAACTATGCCTGCTCCCACCAGAATGTCAAAAATTACCTTGACCGAGCTTCTTCTCAGCACCGCCGATGCAAGCAGAAATATCCCGAAATATGCCAGCAGCGCAAGCAGTCCCTCGTATCTGCCCGTCTCGCCCAGCAGAGCGGTGTTTACCGCATCCTGACCGCCGCCGCTCAGAACCACGCGGTAATAGGACGCAAATGCCAGCGCCGCCAGCGCGAAAACAAAATACGCACATGGATAGTCCTTTAGGCTTATATCCTTTCTCAGCAGCAGTACTATATAAAAAAGTATGCAGGAAAAGCCCGTGGCATAGAGAAAAGACCCCAGCAGCACGCTTGTTCTCGGAACGGCGGTAATGACTATCCCTCCGATCAGCGGGACGATAACGCAGGCGCAAAGAAGTCCCGTGATCCATGTCCTGACTGTGCTTTTGTTCATGTTCAGTATAAAATTGGATTTTTCCGTTGTACCGAAAATCGTCTTTGGCATACCGATCCTCCTACCAAAACAGGGGCTTTCGGAAGCCCCTGTTCAATATACTTTTAGTTATAATTTATCAAATCATTACTTGGCGTATTCAACCGCACGGCTCTCTCTGATGAGATTGATCTTGATCTGTCCGGGATAATCCATCTCGTTTTCAATGCGCTGAGCGATCTCGCGGGCAACAATGGTCATCTTCTCGTCGTTGATCTTGTCGGGGAATACCATTATGCGGACTTCGCGTCCCGCCTGGATCGCAAAGGATTTTTCAACTCCGTCATAAGATGTACATATCTCTTCAAGCTTCTGGAGACGCTTGATATAGTTCTCGTAGTTCTCGCTTCTTGCGCCGGGTCTTGCGGCGGAAATAGCGTCGGCAGCCTGAACCAGCGTAGCCACAACGGTTTTAGCCTCAACGTCGCCGTGGTGAGCCTCGATAGCGTGGATAACGTCCGCGTTCTCCTTGTACTTGCGGCACACGTCAACGCCTATCTGAACGTGAGAGCCCTCGATCTCGTAGCTGAGCGCCTTGCCCACATCATGGAGAAGTCCTGCGCGGCGTGCAAGATTAGCGTCCACGCCAAGCTCGGAAGCCATTATGCCCGCAAGGTGAGCAACCTCGATTGAGTGGTTGAGAACGTTCTGACGGTAAGAGGTGCGGTAGTGGAGACGTCCGATAAGGCGGACAAGCTCGTGGTTGAGACCGTGAACATTGGTCTCCAGAACGGCTCTTTCGCCCTCCTGCTTGATCTTATGTTCAACCTCGCGGCGAGCCTTGTCAACCATTTCCTCGATACGGGAGGGGTGGATACGACCGTCAGCGATAAGCTTTTCGAGAGCGATCCTCGCAACCTCGCGCCTTGCCTGATCGAAGCAGGACAGTGTGATCGCCTCGGGAGTATCGTCTATAATAAGGTCAACGCCCGTAAGGGTCTCGAGAGTACGGATATTGCGTCCCTCACGTCCGATGATACGGCCTTTCATTTCGTCATTGGGAAGCGGCACAACCGAAACTGCGGTCTCGGAGACCTGATCCGCGGCGCATTTTGACACCGCCAGAGAGATAAGGTCTCTTGCCTTTTCCTCGCATTCGTCTTTAAGCTGGGTCTCGTACTGCTGAATTTTCAGCGCCTTGTCGTGGATAAGGTCGTTCTCCAGCATTGACAGCAGGTGTTCCTTAGCCTGCTCCATGGTAAACTGAGAAATTTTTTCCAGAATTTCCATCTGGGACTTTTTGATCTTGTCAGCTTCTTCAAGCTTTTCCTCAGCCTGTTTGAGCTTTTTCTGCAAAAGCTCGTCCTTTTTCTCTATGTTGTCGCTTTTTTTATCGAGATTTTCCTCTTTCTGCTGGATACGTCTCTCCTGACGGGACATATCGTTCCTGCGCTCCTTGATCTCCTTTTCCAGCTCGGAGCGGCTTTTATGGATCTCGTCCTTAGCCTCCACAAGAGCTATTTTCTTCTTGCTTTCGGCTTCCTTTTTAGCGTCCTCGATGATCCTCTCGGCTTCCTTTTCGGCGGAACCGATAGCGGATTCAGCCTGCTGCTTACGGTAGTTTATTCCGACCTTGAACATCACGAAGCCGGAAGCTGCCGCGCCGACAATGAACGCTATAATTCCGATTATGAATTCCAACCCGTTTACCTCCTTTATAGTATTTCTTCAAGGAGAATAAAGGTTTTCACTATACATTATACATATAGTTATAAGTCCGACCGTAAACCGGCTGCCGTCAATACAGTGCGGCTTGCCTGTCGGTCTGTTTAAGACCTGCAAATACGTTTTCGCAGGAAACGGCGGCAATACCGCTCCGACCCCGTCGGTCACGGCATACCGTATATACGGAAAAAGACCCGAAGCGATCTTTCTGTACTATCCGCAATACATGGCACAGAAAAATACTTAGAGTAAAACGAATTTATCCGCTTATAATATAATATATGAAAACCTTCTATTCGCCATAGAAGAAAGAAAAAAATTGAACAGCAATTTATTTGCATGGTCCGGGAGAAAACGCGGTCACGTCAGACCCCGAAACCGTTTATTTAAATACATTGCATTCATTCTATCATTTTACTATAAAATCATCTGTTTGTCAAGGAAAATTATACAATTTGACACTATTTAATAATATTTACCCCCTCAGTATGTACAAAAAGACGATTGACAAAACAAAATAAATGTGATATTCTGAATTTATAGTTCAAAACGCTGATAAGGAAGGCGTTATACGCCGAGGGTTTTCAGAGAGTCCCGCAGCCGCTTTTAGCGGTTTGATGTGAGCGGGGTATTCCCAAGTGTAACGCACACCGCCTTTGAGTCCGTCCAATCCACGGCGGGTCGCTCCCGTTACAGAGCGTCAACGAGGTATACTTTATGTAATTTTTCTCGAATTATTACATTTGGTATATGAATTTGGGTGGAATCACGATATTATCGTCCCTTAGTCCGAAAAATAAAATTTCGGATTAAGGGACTTTTTTGT
>CAMWVO010000006.1 GCA_947177695.1 uncultured Clostridia bacterium | reverse complement strand
ATCAGTTTTTAAACTTGCTCGACCACATATTAGTTACAGCCTCAAGGCGTTTGAACAAATACTCCGAATCAATATTGTTGTCATGATACCCCTCAAGGATAGTGTTAAAATATATTCCAGAGGGTACTCCCACGCCGTAGCCATTGTTCATTATGTAAACCATAGCCTCAAGCGTTTTTTCGTAATTCATCTGAACCTTTACCGTGTCTTTCTTGTAAAAATGGGGATATCCCTCATATCTGTCAAGAGCCTTTTCATCGTTGGGAGTAATATCCCATACAACAACGGGAACTCCCTTTTCTTTTCCGCACTCGGAAGTGCGGTCTGGCTGTATCGTTGCAACAGCCGAATCATATTTCCCTCTGAACATTAACAGATAGTTCGGAATGAAGCCAGTCCCCACAACAGTAGCTTCGGGACACCTCAGACCCATCTGCTCGATGTTCATATTTGAACCGTATGCACAGTATAACATAATTATCAAACTCCTTTTATTTTTTTATTGATTTACGGCTGCAGGAATATCATACCTCCATGCCTTGTTTCCCTCAAGATTTTCAAGCAATAGCTTCCTCGGTACTTCGTATAATTCTCCGATAAAGCCCATTCTCAAGAGCCATGTTCTGAACGTGAAGCACTTGTTCGTGGAAGTGGTAACTTTAGGACTTGCACACTTTTGCATTATCGCTTGGTTGCTCATTGCAATAGCAAGTATGACATAACTCCTCAACCGGCCGGCGTGGAGTGTAGAATTAAACAGCCTAAACTCCACCGTCTTTTTCGTAAAATACGAATGAAAACTAATTCCATAATAGCGAGCCGAACTATAATGATGCCTCATTTCCGAAGTGCCTCCATGATTTTTGTAAACATCATTTGCAAATGAATCCATAGTTTTCGGCTTGTTGCTGTTCAGCCTGTCCACAAACTCGTCCTCAAGCTTCTTGCAGTAGGAAGTTCTTCGCGGCTTAACTCCAAGAGAACGGTACAGAATATCCTGCTTGCTTTTGAAAATGTTAGCAAGATTCCGCAGAGTTGCAGGCGTGTGGTTTGCTGCTCCGACATGGACATGAATACCTGCGGACTCGTTTGCAAAACCCTTTGCTGAACGCAACGCTCTGACTATTTGCTGCAAGGTGTCCATGCCCTCGGAATATCTCAATATAGGCGTTACAAATTCGCATTTGTAATCATCTGTTGCCGAGACCGTTCTCCCTCCTGCCTTTTTTTCGGGGATAACACTTGAATCACGCATTACCTTCCACAAGCGACCTCTGCTGTCCGCAACGGCATATGTATCATAGCCCTCCCCTCTGTATTCCACGGAGGAATTTAATACTGCCGCTACAGCCGCCGCTGCTGTTTTTCGTGAAATTCCAGTAAATTCCACCTCAATTCCGAAATTGAATTGGTCTAAATTTAAATCCAATAAGCATCACACTCCTAAAAATTAAGGTGTGTGATTGATAACTCTCATGGAGAAATAAATCAAGGCGTGATTTATACAATCTTTTTTTGAAATTCTTATCTAATTGGTCAAAGGCGAAAAAGGCAAAAATACAGCCGTTTTAAGGCGGCATACCCCTTTGCCGCAAACTACAGCAGGGACTGCTTTGACGAGCGTTACAGAGCGTTTCTGGCCCCTTACAGCGAGCCTTTAGCGATAGCAAAAATAAAGCCGATTTAAGAGCATAGAAAGCCGCTGTAAGGACTTTTTACCCCAAGCGATAACTAAAGAGCCGTTAAAGGGCATTTTTGACCGCCTGAGGGCATACGAAAAGCTATGTTTAAAATACCCCATGCGGACATACGAAACGCCTCCTCTTACTGACTTGTATTTTAATTTATTTTTTTCAAAGGGCGGGGACAAATGCCCTGAATAAGCTATTTTAAAAAAACAAGTTTAAAAAATAAAACTTTATATTTATTGCAAAATTTATTTTTAACTCCAATTTTCAATGTCCGTGAAACCCTGTCACTTCTTTAAATAAACAGCCAAACGGGAGCGAATTTTTACTCCCGTCCGACTTGTAAAAAGCAACTGTCGCTCGCTGAAATTCATTACTCATTAAAAGGTTGCCCGAGCCGTTTCCTTTTACATCTAATCATATTTTTATATCTGCAAGGTGTCCCTGCAAAATGGAAAATACAGTAAATATCAATGAATAAAACTATTACTTCGTTCGGCAATTTTGCTTTACCCGAACAAATAACTATTGGCTCAATACAAATAAAAGGAACTAACTGTTTTTATACAAACCATATTAATTTATATAAAAATATAAATTGCAAAAGCCGTAAAATCAACGCTTATTATTGTAAAATTTTACTGCTAATTTTTATACCGACATAATATCAAATAATTAATCTTTAGTGTCAAAAATAGACGGAAATTCGTCAAGCCTGCTTCGCTCTTTTTCCTCCCTCACCATACGGTAAAAGCTGTTCCGCTTTAATCCCGTCAGCTTCATAGCCTCAACTGCTGTAATCATACCCGACCGCCACTCAGAATACACCTTGCTCCAGTTGTCGGGACTTTGTATACGGGGTCTGCCGAATTTTACTCCTCGCTTTTTTGCCGATTCAATGCCCTCTGCACATCGGCTTCTTATTTTCAATCTTTCCTTTTCCGCAAGATACGCAAAAAGCTCAAACACCATACTGCTGATAAGGCTTTTCTCCAAATCGGATTTATCCGCCGTGGAAAGAAGCGGTGTGTCTATAATAAAAACATTTACCCCCATATCAATAAGCTCGGCGTACTCTTTTTTCATTTGGGTATAGTCACGCCCCAGCCTGTCCAATTCCTTTATATAAAGTGTGTCACCCGAACGCAGTAATTGACTCTTCAACATCTGATACCCATTGCGGTCAAAATCTTTGCCCGACTGCTTGTCCGTAATAATATTCCGTTCGTCAACGTACTGCTTCAGAACCTCAAGCTGTCTGTCCAAATTCTGCTCCTTAGAGCTTACTCTCGCATAGCCGTATACTCTGTTATTACCCTCCAAATAGACCGCCTCCTGTTTATTTAAGTCTCACCAATATACAAACATTTAAAAAGTACCCGAACGATATTTTTAAACTGATTTATCGCCTATAATCGGGACGTTAATCTGCTGTACCAAAAGTATACTTTTTCAAACATTGCTATCCTTAGTATCGGGCGTATACCCTTATCAGCATACGCCCATTTTTTACTTGCTCTTGTTAAAGGGGTCGAACTTCTTACCCAACAGCAGACCCGCTGTCTGGTACTTATAACTCATTATGGCAGGGATAAAAATCTCTACCATTTCGCTGTTGTCCGAATGCAGGACAGGTAGCTTCAATGTCGCCATTTTCTTTTCATCAATCATCTCCTTTACTATACGCTGATAGACCTTCGCCTCCATGATATTCGCTAATCCAGTTTGAGACAGGCTCGTGGTAATATCCCTTACTGTACGTGTCTTTATATCAAAATACTGGATATCGAGAATACCGCTTAAAAGCTGAGAAATGATTTTATTACGCATTTTCAAAATTGAAAGCGTGTAGGTCACCAGTTGTTCTTTCTTACACTTGTAATATGCGGGCTGACAATCATACGTCCATGTATCATTTGTGCGCTGAGGAATTATCTCCAAGCATGATATGCCGTTCTTCTTCACATCACAGGGGTGTTCCTTGGTTTCAGTTATTACAGACCCCACGACAGCCTTGCTGCCGCAAATATACACTGATAGCTTGGGATTTAATGTAAAAATACGTGTGCTTTGCTTACCCGATTCGGCAACTGTTACAAGACCAGTCATCATCATTCCGTATATTGTCAGTATCGGCTCGTCAAAACATTCGGAACTACCGCTGAAGCCTATTCGCTTCATTTGTATGGTCATAAAGTCCTTATGGCTGTACTGGTGGAAGCTCCCGAACAATGTCTTTATATTGAAGTCATCGGGCTTGATTATCGTTACCCTTGAATCAATACTCATAGGAGGTCGAAATGGTACAACTATACGTCCCATTGCGGCTTCTCTTGTAATGAATGCTGCTATTGGTTTAGAATCAATATAAAAATGTTCATCTCTTACTGTTTGCATATATTTAATCGCCTCCTCTATGAGTAATATAAAGACAGGTCTGCAATCTCATATTTTACATAAAGAAACTGTTATTCCGAATCGCATTTTTGCAGGCGGGTCTGGGGAAAACCTTAGATGTATAATATTAGTGTGTTTCTTCAGTATTCTATAAAATCGAACTCGGCATGATTTTTATATCATGCCGAGCTTTTAATTATTTCTTGGTAGTAACGCTTACTGCCTTGGAGCTTTCACCCTTGACATATTTACCGTCCTTGTTCTTTGAGTAAGAAACCACCTTGAACTTGTATTTAGTATTTGCCGAAAGACCGCTTACTGTACACTTTGCGGACGTTACGTCCTTATACTTTTCGTACTTGCCTGTCTTGTCGTTGTACTTGTATACTCTGTACATATCTGCGCCGTCAGCTGCGTCCCATTTCAAGGTAACGGAATTTTTAGTCTTGCTTGCTTTGAAATTTGAGGGTGCGGCAGTCTTTGACGATGATGAAGCCGCGCTTCTCTTGTTTACTTTAAGATCTGTAGTCGAAACGCCCTCCGTGTCTGCCAGACTCTTATTGTTTTTATCAGCCGGGGCAACGTAAATAAATGCATATCCGCCCTTTGGCATAGCGGAAAGATCAACGGTATATTTTGCTTCGGAAATCGCTTTTACAGAAAGGTCACCAGATTTAAAATCTTTTTTCGCCGTTGGGGAAACAAATATCATCTCCTGACTTACCGATTCGTCCCAATCATCATAAATGTATACATATATGGCGTAAAAATACGCACCTTTAACTTCTTTCCACGTAACATCTGCGGTATTGTCATCGTACAATTTTACAGTAGGGATGTACGGTTTGCCGCTTGCTGTCTTGGTTGATTTGCTTGAGGACGAACTGCTTGTTCCGCTGCGCTTGTTTACTTTAAGGTCTTTAATTTCAATTGTCTTGTAAATGCCCATATTTTTAACGTTTTTATCAAACGCTACGATTTGGATTTTTGCTGTTTCACCTTTGGGCAGTTTAGAAATATCAACAGTATATTTGGGGCTTGAAATAGCTTTAACCCGACCTCTGCCGTTTGAATCAAAATCCTCTTTTGCAGCTGTTGAAACTACTGCACTTGACAATTCACTACTAATACCATAGTAAGCATATATACTGTAAATGTATGCGCCCTCTATTTCATTCCATGTAATGTCAACTGTACCGTCATCGTACAATGTGGGAGTTAAATTAAAAGAGTCTGCTTTTTCGTTGGTTGTTTTGGTGCTATCCTTCTTGCTTTCGTTTCCAGTTACAACAACTCCGTCAAGTGAAACGCCATATTCAGCATTGTCGGACTTAATAAAAATACAGTATGTATCGGCAGGAAGATTTTCAAACTTACAGCTTGTGCCTGTAACGTTCTTATAAGCTGCCGACATATAAGAGCCATTAGCCTGTTTTTTATCTGCGCTTACATAGTAAGATGTTGCACCACTTACAGCTTCCCACTTTACATCAATAGTACCATTTCCGCCTGTTGCGCTGTAGCTTGCAGGCGTATTATATTGTGCCGCTGATGCTCCGGGATTTTGCGATACCGTATTAGCCGAAACAGTAACCGCCAAAGGCGAGCCTGTTCCAGTACCCGTAGGTACGCCTGTGCAAATGCCCGCCGCCATAATGACAGCCGCCGCAAATGCCGTGATTTTTTTAATGTTCATAGTTTTAGTTCTCCTTTATATAAGTATTCTCGTGTTTTTCGACAAAACACGCATATATATTATATATCATTTAATTCTATATGTCAAGTGAATATTTCTTTTAATTCTTCCAAATATCCTTTAAATTGGGGTATAATTATTTAGTGAATTATACAAGGAGAGATAAACTTTGAAAGAATATAAAAACACCGAGGAATGGAGAATGTTCTTCTCCGAAAGAGTATCGAGTCTGCGAACGTCCAAAAGCGGAAAACTGTCCTCACGAAAATTATCGCAGGAGCTTCATCAATGCGAAAGCTATATAAATAAGATTGAAACGGGACGGGCTCTGCCCTCTATGGAGATGTTCTTCAAGCTTTGTGAATACTTCGATATTACCCCCTCAGAGTTCTTTCTCGATACCGCAGACCCCAAGCAAAAAAGCGAACTCGAAGAACTGTATTCTACAATGAGCAGCGACTCCCGAATGCTCCTCATGCAGCTTGCACGCAAGCTTGCCGCTTCGGACGGGAAAAAGTTAAAGTGACCTGTGCCGCTGTCAACACATATACTTTATAGCCAGCTTATATCGGATTTTTCGGTATAGGCTGTTTTTGTAAATTGCTTCATCATACCGATTTTAGTGTGCTTCTGTTTGGTCTCTGCAATAAATGACTACTGCAATTCTGTGTGTCAATCCTTGCACCCAAAAACCATTGCTGCCGATGACCTCATCTATACGAAATCGGATTGAAGTACCTATACTCCGTATTTTCTCACAGCTATCCCATTAATGTGTCAACTCATTTATAATTAATGTATGTATCTATTTATATTGTATATAGCAGTTCAAACTAAACATCAAAAATCTTATGCTGTTCAGAAAAGACTTTTTTCATATGTGTCAAGATGGCATAGCTCCGCTGCTCCTAAAGCAACTCCGTTTAAAAACCGCTTTAGGTGTTTTAAAGTGTGTCAACCTGCAAAGAGTTTCTAAGCTCCTTCCCTATGAAACTGCAGCGGAATCCGCAGGGAAGTGTGCTTCTTTTGGTTCTTCACATATATCTACTTCGCTGCAAATGCCTATTCTGCGTACTTTTGCCTGTAAACATTTGCGTTTAATCAGATACATCTACATAGTAACAATATAGTTCAAGCATATTTAAAGTGTGTCAATCTATACAAATATCCGCCATCATATTCAGTATGAATCTGCTGCTGTCGCAGGAGGGAAGTGTGCTTCTTCCTGCTTACTGATATAGTATGATACATCATGTACTTATACTGAAAGTCCCGTAATACCGCTATAAATCGTACTTTGTCCGATAAGCTTAGTGTGAATCTATGCCCTGATAAACATCTCTGCTGACGCATTTATGACATCATCAAGGAAATCGCTGTCTCTCTTCTTACAGATTACAGATAAAAATCGATGGTGTATTATGGTGGTGTGGCACGTGTGGCACGATATTAATCGAAGCATTCTGAAAGTGTGGCAAGTGTGGCACTAAATTGTGAAATTCGTAAAGAAATACTCATCCTCTACAGCACGTTTACCATCTTTTAATTTGCTTCCATCACCGAACATAACGGGAAGTGACTTGACATAAATCTTGCTCCATTCTCCGAAATCATTTCCGCCAAGAGTATCGTATAAGTTATACATATCATCATAGCCACTGATTATTACCTTACACTTGTCCCTCGGCAGCTTGTCTGCCAGTTCAAGCATACGCTTGTGACTTTCTCTGCCAAAGACGTTTGTTCCTTTACCATCTTTATATGTACCATTGCTATTTACCCCACGCTTTTTACTCGGCAGATATGGCGGATCAAGATAAATAACCGTATTATCGGAAATCTTTTCTTGACTTTCCACCAGATTCTCCAATATATCAAGCGCGCTTTCATTTTTGACTAATGCACCATCGAGTCTGCCTAAATAGCTTATCAGGTTGTCTTGAAACCGCATAAAATCATACATCTGTTCTTTGGTATCAATAAACCCAGAATCAATTTTACTGCCTATTCTGGAGAAATTAAGTAAAATCCATGCATAATAAGCCCCATCGCATATATCCTGATCGCTGAAGTCTGTAAGAACATTGTCTTTTCTCTTTTCCCAGTATTCATGAGCTTCATAAAAAATCTTGCTGCAATATTTAGTATCTTTAATTCTTGCCATTACAAGCCCCGCTGTGTCTTTTCTGCTAAGTGCATAATACACAACCACAAGTTTAGTGTTCATATCGTTTATAACCTTGTTTCTGACGTTTATATTAAGACTCGTAACGGCACTGCCCGCAAATAAATCCAAAAATGTCTCTGCCCTACAAAGATATACAAGATAGGCAATATAATTGTATAACCGAGTTTTACCTCCGCAGTAGGTACACAAGCCCTTGCAGTACATACCCATATTGTATTCGGGAATGTACGGAATATATGTAAGCATTCTACAGACGCTTCCCTTATGCAGGAAGCGTCACACCACCTTTCATAAAGTCTTCAATTTTTTCTGCCCTTGCTGCAAAATATTCTATGCCATTCTTTCCGCTGTCATTTTTATGTCTGTCTCTGTAGCTGAATCTCGTTTTACCGCTTTCCCTGCGCGAATAAATAAGATCGATACATGAAAGATAAGAGTACACCTCGTGCTTGCTGCTTCCCAAAAAGTTATCCGCAGCTTTTTTCTCAATCGCAAGAAATTCCGTACCGTCTATCTCCATTTTGCATGGTGTTATGCCTTTCTTTTCAGCTGCCTTGAATATCTCCGCCGCCTTGTCTACAGCGTACTTGTTAAGGTCGGCAGTTCTTTCATCCAATTTCTCATCTGCTCCCGTAAAGGAGATGACATCGTCTGTTAAAGCATACTTAACATCGCCGTTGCACTCGCCATATATTTTCTCCATATCATAATTACGCATTCTGCTTCTAACATACGATTCAACCTTGTGCATATCCGTATAATCAAAAAGCGTAACATCTGAAAGACAGTCGCTCTTACAATCAAAGCTCACAGCAAGCACTTTCAGAACTCCCGAACCTGAAACTCTTACCAACAGCAGCAGTACTGCCGTATTGTTATACTCAAAAACCTTATCCGCCAGCCTGTACGTGGTGTCGCCTATAACTTTAAGAAATTTCTTTGTTACCTCTCCGATTTTATTTGCGTATTTATTTTCCATGATAAAACATCCTTTCTTTTACTCATCAAGCAGACATATTATATCTTCCGTATCCAGCGTTTTTACCGCCTTTTTCATCTCTTTAAATCGTGTGTCTATGTAACGCATCGTCACATTTGAATTAGAGTGTCCTAAGAGCCGTTTAATAACTATCTCATCAACATCATTTTCGCTTAAATCTGTAGCAAATGTGTGACGTAATGAATGAACGCCCTCATGCCTTATATTGTTCTTTTTAAGAATATTGGTAAAGCTTCGGGAAATGTTGTGAGCTTCCATCGCACGTATTTCTTCCCTGCCGATATTGAAAACGAAATAATCTTCTCCGTAATATCTGCGCTCCTTTTGTTTATAGAGCAGCTTTAACGCTGCTTGGCTCAACGGTATTCTTCTAAGAGAATTTCTGGTTTTGCCGCTTTCCTGAACAATCTGCTGCCGACCTTGCTTGTCAGAATTTCTGTCCTTTGCATTAACTACCGTTGCCTTAATATCTATCCACTCGTTTGCCAAATTCACGCACCCCCATTTCAAACCAAGTGCTTCGCTTATCCTCATCCCTGTAAGATACATTATAGGAAAAATCAACCCGCACTCATAGACTGGAGTGCCGTTCCCATACTGCTCTAAAGAGGAAACGATAATTGCAATCATCTGATCTCTGTCGAAGCTATTTACTATTTTCTCAGGCTTACAGTTGTAATTATCAATTGAAACCCTACGCATTGGAGATTTATCCAGCCAGTCTCTGTCTATGCAAAATTTGAAGAAGTTGTTCAAGTCATCGTAGGCTTTCTTCATTGAGGACTTTGAAAGCCCCTTTTTCTGCATATTATCAAAAACGAGTCTTTGAATTTCCTCCGATGTTATGTCACATAGTCTGTGGCTGCCTATCGCAGGTATGATGTGTGTGTTTACTGTGGATTCGATCCTGTCCAAGCTTTTTGGCTTCAGCCGATCTTTCTTGTAATCGAACCAAAGCTGAAACAACTCGCAAAGCGCCAACTTAGAATATTCACTCTGCGAAAGCTGACCATAACTTTTACGCATTTCTTCCAGCCAATCATTACACTCCCGCTGTGTTTTAAATGTTTTCTTAATAAACTTAGGCTTGCCGTTCTCGTTCTTTCCAACTCTAAGCTGAGCCGTGTACTTTCCATTATTTTCAAAAATGCTTCCGCTTCCGTTTGTTCTTCTTCCTGCCATAAAAATTTTTCCTCCTTGTATTGACAAATCAAATCTTTTGTGATATAATAATACCAAGCAACTAAATAAGTGCACTTTTAGGCTTTTGTTATCGTGGTCTTATTATAACTCAAACCGAAAAAGTAGTCAAATCAAGATGCGTGATGCCCTTTGTCAAGAAGCAAAGTGGCATTTTTTATTTTTCCTCTTCGAAAAACTTGTTTTTCTAACCAAAATCGTCTATCTGGGATTAATTAGAATTTATCTGGAAATAATCGGATTTTATCTGGGAATAACTGTTAATCACTTCAATTTTAAAAGTCCCAAAATCACAAATTTGCCTAAAACGGAAACTTTGTTAAATATGGTATAAAACACTATATGTTTACTGTCCTATTGTTGGTTAAATTGACTAACTTTTCCTTAATATGTGGGATTTTTTTACAAAATATTGGTATGTAATTGTGCTGCATTAACATGATAAATTGATACATCAAATGCCATGTCGGTATACTTTAAAACTCATTTTCAAACGCCCCCAGCTCCGACAAAATAGTGGCAATTTCGAGAGTCACTTTTTGGCTTCGGAGAGTCAATGGAGAGTCTTTCGGGTGGAATTAGGGGACATTTGGGGTCTTTCTGGGGCATATCATGGATGTTTTAAAACATATGTTCTATGGCAGCACATAATTAAAAAGCCTTACAAACCACGTAAAATCGCGGTTTGTAAGGCTTTTTATTTGGCAGGGGCAGAAGGACTTGAATTGTCTTTCCCAACTTCTCTTACTTTCTGCCGTATGCCGCAAATCTCGTAATATAGCCGTTTGCTGGCAAGTTACAACAATTAGTTTTTAGCATTTTTCAGTAACTTTTCGCAAAATTAACGGACAAGTAACGGACAATTATGATGTACTCCTGTAATGAACAATAAAACTGTATATACTGACTTCGTCAGCAGTTTATACAGTTTTATTTTTTATTTTTCTTTCTGCTTCGTCGCGGGTTATTTGATAATACCGCAACACATTAAGAATATGAGAATTATCAGTTTTACTTTCAATATCACTAAAATCGTTTGATTCAATAATTGGATTGATTATAGCTTTTTCTTCATCAGTTAGCTGTGAATATTCACTCCACCATTTGTCTGTAACTCCGATTTTCTCAAAATATAATCTGTAGATTATCATAGCTTCTGGCATATACAGTAGTTTAATAAATTCATCATCAGTTGACCCAAATGCTTTGCAGAAAAACTCATAACCTTTACCAACTTTACCCTTTGTTGAGTTCAGAATAGCTTGGATTGTTCTAATAAACTTCCGATTCCAATGCTTACCGATATAATCACGGTTTCTGAAATACTTTGAGTCTTTAATTGGGTGATATTTCATTGGAAATGAGTAGATACTTGCTCCTAATTCTTCACACAACTCAACATTCAGTTTTAAACGCCAATATAATTCAATGGGTTTATCTTTAAAATTGTATAAAATATAATTTGAAAGATTTTTATGCCCTGCGTCAACTGCTGTTCTTACAGCATTTTCATATATCTTATGGAACTTCCAATGGTCAAATGCAATTCGTACAGGTCTGACAGGAATTTCCGCAAGCTTTGTCATATTATCTTCAGTAATAAGTCTTGAATCAATGCCTTGATTAAAATCAACATATCGCTTTTTGGGCTTATCAGGATAAATTTGCTCAAAATATGGTTTAAAAATTTCATATGTGTCTAATAATACATCTTTTTGGGCTGTATGATATTCGAGTAGATAGTGTTCTTGCAACAGTTCATATATTTCCTGAGCGCGTTCGCCTTTGCTTTTTTCAAGCAACAGCCTAAACTGTTTAACACAAGACCTTATATATCCTCGATCGTTTTGACCAGATTTTAAATTCGATATTGCAATCTCGTACAAGTTTGGAGGAATATAAGTATCATTTTTTGAAAACCCTGCTTTTTTTATATCCTCAATAATATCATTAAATCTGCAAGAAGCTAAAACATTATTGTCAAGCAATAACAAATCCCGCTTAGCACCATATTTTTGCTCTGCGGTGTGCACCTGCTCCGATACAGGCAAATACTCAATATAAACCGGTTCAAGCTCTGGAACGGCGCAAAATTTGCATTTATTGACACAGCCCCTCGTCATATAAGCAAAATAAGCATTGTTAGCCGGATACTCATAATCTATTTCTTCAAGAATAGAGTAGTCTAAAGGCAATATATCAATAATCATATCATTGTCACTATCGAGTTCTCCCGGAGTATGTAATGTCCCTTCGTGTGGTTTAATACCCGTGGCTTTTTCAATCTGGTTCGGCAGTATAGAAGCCATTACACCGCCCACCATAACACCGTTTGGATCTTTGCATAATTGCTTTGCAAAATTGATGGTGTCTATAGTAATATCCCAATAAAATGTAAAAAGCGTAGTGATTCCTACACGGTCGTACTTACGATATTCAGGCTTAAAATAATTTTTACGGTAAAAGAATTTGCGATAGTAATGGAATAACTCCTGTATGAGAGGATTAGTGTCATACAAGGGGACATCATCAAGTGCTGATTCTATTCCTTTTTTTAGGTATAGACAAATTTGAGGTTGATACAGATCCCAGAAAATGCTATCATCATTAGCATAGAGCTGTTCTTTCAACATATCAAAAGTATCTCTTAAAACTAAATCTCGCAAATCGCCCTTAAAGAACGTAACATTATCCCCCAGGTTCTTATAATAAGTTGAAATTTTCATAAGCCCCATTGGAGGATATTTGTTCTTATAATTAGGCTCAATTAACAGTATTTCACGGTTCATTTGCTTAACTCTTCCTGTATTTTATTTACAACAACATCAGCCATATCGTGGGGTAAAATAGCCCTGATAATGCCATAAATCCTTCCGATAAGTTTCTGTTCTTTTTTGCTGTACTGTGTCAGATTCTGAGATTTGTATTTCACCTTGTTTTTATATGAATTCTTTCCACTGTCAGAACCTTCGTCTGTACACGGCTTCTTCTCTGTTGGCTGCACTGGCTCGGGAACATCATAAGTCTTTTGAATAGCTCCATAAACCTTTGACAGTACATCGTCTGACGCTTCTTTGGCTTCCCTTGTTTCAATAGTCTTTTCCGCTTTAGCAGCAGCTACAGTAAGTTCTTCGATTTTAGCTTCGAGAGATTCTTGATATTCAGGCGAATCAAATCCGCTTTCTTTTTTTTCGTGATACTCCTGTTTGGCTTTGGCAAGCTCCTGCTTCTTTTGATATGCTTTCTTATACTGATTTGCAAGGTGATAGATAGAATAGAAACGATTATAAAACAAATCTCGTAAACTATGCTCAAACTCTCGACAACAATCATTCAGATTAAAGTAATCTCTCCTCGCATTAGGACGGAGATCACTATGAACAGCAAAAACCTCACCGATTAAGTATAAATAACCTCTCGGTTCTTTATAAAAATCATGATCTAAAAATGTCTGTTCATTGCCTATCTGAATATTTCCTTTTCTTAAGCGAATACCACGCATTTCGTTGATGACAGGAATTTGTTTTTCAAATCGGCTGATTCCATACCACATCCAACCCAGTACCTCACCATTTGCAGAATTGAATATTTCAAATTTTACATCTATAATCTCATCATAGGCCATTTTTTGACTGTTTTTTTCCTCATACAACCTTGTTCTGTACTCTTTGAACAATCTGTCTCCATTTACGAAAACATTATACTCGTCAATAACAAAACTATTCTCCTTTGCAAAATCGTGAATTTTTTTGAAAAAGATAAAACTGTTTGCATAAGGTAATGGTGCAACACTACGAAGATAACGTTTGATTGCCGATTCGTCAAGTAATTCAGAAGCACTCTGTTCCACATCAATCATTTCAACTTTAAAAAAATGCAAATCCTTTTCACAAGGCTGTGTATCATATGTCGTCACACTATCTACCAAAACAGACGCTTCCGGGTTTTGTGTATGGTCGACAAGTATTTCTCTTACCTTTTGAGCATCCCAAATAACGATAGATTGCACATCTTCACCTACTGATGAACAAGAAAATCGCAATTCGCGACAAGTCGAGATTCCACCTAATCGTCCAATACCTCTGAATCCCTTGTTTTCAGCAGAATCTTTAGGTGAATCTGCAATACTGCTCATTATTTTCTTAAAAATGTCCGCACTAATACCAACACCGTTATCCTCAATAGATATATATCTTTTACTTGTATCTATATCAATGTAGATTTCAGCGCTATTTCTGTCAATCACTCCTTGACTAACCGCTTTATCAATCGAATCTGCGGAGTTCTGAACATACTCACGATAGACAATCAGTAGATTTTCATACATAGCTGTAGTAAGGTTTTCTATAACATTCTTACCGATAAATGCCATTCTAATTCCTCACTTTCTTATTGCTTAAACTGTTTATATATCGGTTTCGGAAACCTGATGTTTAGTAGTGAACTGAATACTGGATTCTGTATGATATACTCTCCCTGTTCCAATCTTGCCATCATACTCTTGTAAACAGATGGAATAAATCTATAATCGCTCTTTGCGATTTCAATAGCATTGGTGCGTCCGTATGCAAATGTAGAACAGTTACCTGTTACACGAGTATGAATAGCACTCTTGAATTGCTCCGCTGCAAACAGAATAACACCGAGTGAACGTCCTCGTTCAGCAATATCAAGTACCTGACGAAGAATCGGAGAACTTTTTGGTGTATCTGTCGAAGCATACTTATTCAATTCATCAATAAAAATAACGATTTTGGACGGCGGTGTATAATCCCCGTCCTCGTATTGACCAAGCTGCAAATCATATATTGCTCTTACTGCGTCACCAAAAACAAAACTCTGCATATCATCATTCAGCTTCGCAATGTCAATAACGTGTACTTCATTCTTCTTGATATGCTTTAATGTGTTACTTATGCGAGTTTCTTCCGAAGTATTGCGAATACTGTCAAAAATAGGGTTTCGATATATGGATTTCTTGACAATCCTTTCAAACTTTCGCCAACTCTGTACTGTAATCTCTTTTTCCTTTTCTTTCTTACCGGCTTCACCGCAGCTATGAACCTCATCAAGAAATTCACTCCAATCGCCAAGATTACCAAATTCACCACGCTCGGAAATGATATAATTTAAGATAGCGTCCATTGTCTGCGTAGGGTCATCAAGACTTGCAAACATTAGATCGAGGTTTTCCTTATCAAACTTGTACTCGTACTTATACATATGAGCTACACCACGCTTAATGTTGCTTTCAACAGTAGCTGGGTCTAAATATGTATTCCATGCTCCTTTTTTAGAGTAAGGGTAGTAATAATGAACGTTCTTGAATGGAGATGTAGACATACCCATCGCTTCATATAATGCGTAAGTTTTCTGCCGTTCTTCTTCATTCTCAAACGGATTAGGCTCGTCAATAGCAAGCAAATCATTGCCTTTGACGTTGAAAATCACAAAAGCTACATCATCATCTGTCTCTTCATCCACAGCCGATAAACACTTATCCTGAATAGCTTTGAGCAAAAACATAGCATAAGAGGTCTTTGCTGCCAATCCCGAAATTCCCGAGATATTCAAATGCGCACCCTCGGGTCCAATCAAGAAGCGAGAATCCATATGTACGGGCAACTTAATTCTATCACTCTCATCAGCACCCTGATACATCTCCAAATAACCGCAAGGAACAGGATTTTTGATATTCGAAAGACCCAATGCGTCAGATACCTCGTCCTTTTCTGACAAACATACGGATTTTCCATTAAGTACTGGGATATAAACATTCTTACTATTACCAACAATGCGAGCCTTGACGTAATTCATTCCGATACGATAAGTTAAAGGAGTAGTATCGACATCTCCAAAATCATTAGAGATATACTCCGAAAGAAAGTTGGCAGTATCGGTAATATGCGAGATTTCTTCAATTACTCCATATGTAACGCTATTATTGATGTGTTCGACTTTAACAACATCGAACGGGTTTAATATCAATTCAGGCTTTGTCCAGAAATAGAATTCCTCCATTGTTGAGGGATTCTTTTCTGTAGCAAGGATTTTTCCTATAACTTTACCCACAATTAAAACTCCTTTGTTCATTTTAGAATAAGTTTAAAAACATACTTTCACCAAGATACTTACTTTTCAAATAACTCTCGGTGACATAAACAGGATAAAGATGATTTGCCCATCTTCTATCTGCGCCGTAACAAACCGGATTCCGCTCGTTGATAATATTAGCTGTTATGAGATCAACCTCCTCGGAATCTAATCCATTGTCAATTTGGTCGTCATTTATAAGAATTTTTTCAATTTTCAGAATACCGTCAAACGGATTATCTGTGACTTTTCTTTCTCTGATTCGGACAAACCATACAGCAAAATACATATCTCCGATTCTATCCGAATGATACTTGCTAACAGGTGTACGACTGAATAATTCAAGATTAGCTATCATATCGGAGTTATTTCTTCCGTTCTTATCAACGCAATACTCAGGATTGAATGATTTTGAAACTCCAACAACAAATTGATAATTATTTCTAAACCGTTTCAGTTCCTGCTTACTCCCAATTTTGTGTACTTGATACTCCAAACTGCCATCTTTCAGCAAATAACTTGATGGTAGCAAGAAACCACATCTTACTAATTCAGCTACCATAGCCTTTTCACGTTCAACCATATAATCCTGAATAACAGCAATGCCTTTGTTCTCAATCTTATCACCAAGCTCAACTCTTGTGGAATATGGCATAATTCTTGCAAATTCAAGATGTCTACTAATCAGTTCAGAATTTGTATTAATTTTCTTTCGTAGGTGTTCAAAAGCATATTTGTCATCATCCCAATCGCCGCTTTTGGCAATTTTGGGTAACGTAATAACTAAATCACGCCAAAACATAATCCCATCTCTACTGCGTAACGGTAACATATGTCCGTCAACACGTTCGCAACACCCAACACCGACTTGTCCTGCAATGATAGGGTATACTTTGTTCGTATAAGCCATATCGTCAACTTTGTATGTTTTTCGTGATCCGTCCAAGAAGTACCTAAAAAGAGGAGATTGTGATATAAGAATGGTATCAGCATATTCCTTTAATGGAACAGGAGAGTCGTGATATTCCGTTTCTCCATGAGATTTCCAAGTAAATTGCTGCTTGTGGTCGTCATAATCCATACGAGGAAAATTTACACCGTCAAAGCAATACTTATATGTTTTATAGCTTTTACCATTTGTTTCAGAAGCTATATCATCAAGGACAGAGATTTTTTTCATAACTCTCTCACCTACCTGTAAACGAGAATATATTATCTATAATATTGTATTATTATACCATATTTTTGGTATCAGGTCAAGGCATAAATCAACAAAATTCACAATATTTCGAGAGTGTTTGCAAAAGTTTCATTTGTAAATCGTTTATGTGATGTAGCGTAACATATTATTTCGGAGTGCAATAAAAATAAAATGGCTCTGTCCCAAGAAACGATTAATATTTGCTTTATTTCAATACAAAATCAGACCTTTATTGGGACATCGCCAATAAAATTAACAGCTATATGAAGTGTGTATGTGTGTAAATGGCTTGCCAGCGTACTTTGCGTTGTGTAATCAGACGTGTAGCAAAGCGTGTGGCTTTGCCATAAAAGGGAGTGCAGAGGGAACGGCTGCCCCTCGGAGAGCGCCTGTACTTATGATATTATTTCGGAGTTTGCGGAGAAATGATGTCATAAGTACTAAGGCGTTACTTGCGTCAAGGACGTAAGTAAATTCGCAGCTCCGCTGCGATATGCGGCGTCTGCGCCGCTATGTTAGCTCTCCGCAGGAGAGCCGTGTATGAAAAAAGGGTATCTGCATACCACAAAGATACCCGATTGATATATTTATTTTATTTCTTGCTCAATGTTGTCAAAAATATCATTGTCAAAGAACTGCCTCAACGTGATGTTCAACCCGTCACATATCTTCTGAAGAGAAACCACACCCGGATTTTGGCTTTTCTCATTGAGCATACTGTATATGGTTGACGGCGGCACTCCTGCCGTGTTTGCAAGTGAGTTGACGGCAATATTCTGTTCCCTGCATAATTCACGTATTCTGTTAGCAACTGCTTTTTTGGCATTCATTACAAAACTCTCCTTGATTTGGGATATATCCTTAATCTAATATTAACAAAGTTT
>CAMWVO010000005.1 GCA_947177695.1 uncultured Clostridia bacterium | reverse complement strand
AGAAGTTTTCGCCATAGCACTTATGATTTTAAGTCAAAAGTGCTATGGCGTTTCTGTTGACAATGTAACGGCTTTGATGTATAATTATTGCTAAGATAAATCGGAATTTAACGATATAAATATTTCACAATGAGGAAAAACATAATGATGTACAAATTTAACGAAAAAGTGTCTGTAAAAGCATTGGCGGATTTGCGTGAATCTGTGGGCTGGAACAGGATGGAAAGAGAGTATAAAAACCCTTTGATGACATCGTATTACCATATTGCAGTTTATGAAGATGATAAACTGATTGGGTATATTGACAGTGTATCAAATGGGGTAACAGATGCTTATATTCAGGATTTAATGGTTTGCCCGGATTACCAAGGCAAAGGGATTGGCACAAACCTGATGAATAAAATGATTGAATATCTGAAAGAAAAGCATATCTACATGATTTCAGTGGTTTATGAAGAATGCTTGAAGCCGTTTTATGAGCGATTTGGGTTTTATAATATGCTATGCGGGCAAATGGAAACATATTAGGAATCATACATAATACAGTCTCTCACGCAAATTTTGATTTATGCGAATAATCGAATATTTACAACAAGCCCCAAAGCAGTTGCCAATAGTTGCTTCGGGGCTTAAACTTCTTTATAAGTATTGTCCTAAAAGCTGAGCCTTTACTCCTGCCGCCGTAATTTGACGGTAAGGGTAAAGGCTCACACGGTAATATAAAAACTTATGCCCAAAAACCTTAACATTTATCAGTCCGAGGCAAGGGACTCGTAGGCTTCCTCCACAGGCTCCTGCCGTTTTCTTGCAAGAACGATAGCGCTTATTTCCTCAACGGTGTAGTCGTCCTCAACCATTCTGAGAACTTCGTTGCCCGCTCTTCCGCCCTCAACATAGACCTCATATCTGCCGAAAGCGTGCAGCGTAACGGGATAATCGTTGGGGTTGAAGAAAACCACTATCTCCTCGAACTCGTTATCGCCTTTAAGGACAAACCCCACCACCCTCTGGGGAAGCCTGTCTATAAAGTACATATTCTCACGCACGCCGCTGCCGTCCGCCATTCTAAACGCGCTGTGAGCCTTTCTGAAAGCGATAAGTCCCTTGTAGTATTCAAACACATGACGGAACTCCGATTTTCTGTCCCACTTGAGACTGTTTATCGCGTCTGGGGAACGGTAGCTGTTGTGGTCGAACGCCGTTCCGCCGGGGAAAGGCTTGGACCGCAGGAACTCCTGTCCCGCCTGTATAAAGGGTATTCCCTGCGCAAGAAAGACCATTGCCGCCGCAAGCTTATCCATTTTGATACGCCGCTCGAAACTGTCCGTGCCGTTTGTGTAGTAAAGCTTATCCCACAGGGTAAGGTTGTCGTGAGCCTCAACATAGTTCACGCTCTGGTAGGGATTATCCGTCCACGCGAATTTTTCAAGGTTTGGTATCTGTGGGTGGGGTACCCGTCCGCACATTACCTCACGGACGTAATCCTCGTTTCCGCTTGCGCCGTTCACATAGCCTCTGTCACGGTTCTCAAAGTTGTTGCCCTTTACGGTGTCGCGGAAATCGTCGCTGAAAAAGCCGTAGCCCAATGTATGGCGGGCGTTAAGCTTCATAGCCCTGCTTTCCCACGGGAGAGGAGAGTCTCCTCCCGTCCAGCCCTCGCCGTACAGGATAACGTTTGGATTTATTTCTTTCAGACGCTTGTGTATCTCGTTAAGGGTCTCATTGTCGTAAAGTCCCATAAGGTCGAACCTGAAGCCGTCTATCTTATATTCGGAAGCCCAGTAGCAAAGGCTGTCGATAATGAACTTTCTCGCCATTGCCCGCTCCGTTGCAAACTCGTTTCCGCAGCCGCTGCCGTTGCTGAAATACTCTCCGTTTTCGCCCCACAGACGGTAGTAATATTTAGGGTATGTCTTATTGAAGCAGGAGTCCGCCGTAGCAAAGGTGTGATTATAGACCACGTCCATAATAACGCCTATCCCCTCCTTGTGGAGAGCGTAAACAAGCCGTTTCAGCTCGGAAACGCGGGTACGTCCGTCATAAGGGTCGGTGGAGTAGGAGCCAGCGGGAGAATTGAAATTACGCGGGTCGTAGCCCCAGTTGAACTGCGGCTTGTGGAGGTCTGTCTCGTCAATGCGGTCGTAGTCATAGATAGGCATAAGCTGGACGTGAGTAACTCCCAGCTCCTTGATGTGGTCAATGCCTATTTTGTCGCCAGCGGCGTTCACAACGCCGTTTTCGATAAAGGCAAGGAAACGTCCCTTATAGCAGAAGTTCCCGCTCTTGTCAATTGAAAAATCGCGAACGTGAAGCTCGTACACACAGGCGTCTGTATACTTCTCAAGAGGAACGTAATCCTGCTTGTCCCAGCCCGCGGGACTGCACGCCGCCGTATCCAGTATCATACCCATAGCGCCGTTAACACCCACTGAGCGGGCGTAAATGTCCACGGTCTCCTGTTCGATGCCGTCGTAGGTCATGACGTAGGTATAGTACACGCCGTTCAGATCGCCGAAAGCCGTTTTCGACCAGACCCCGTCCCTGCCCTTTGCCATAGGCAGCTTGCGGTAGGGCTTTTCGTCGCGGCAGCTTTTGTAAAGATGCACCCTTGCGTTGTCCGCTTCGGGAGCCCATACCTTGAACTCGGTCTGCTCCTTGGAATATATTGCGCCCAGCTCTCCGTCATAGGCGTATTTTTCATCAATATGCTTAAACAAATATGACAACTCCCTTTAGAAAGTTATAAATTAAAAGACAATAAGCAAGAGACAACATTCTCTATGCGATACTTACATTAATTATACACTAACTTTGTCTTTAAGTAAATACAGCTATTTAACAAAATATTTGCTTATGTTATGTGCATTTGGCATAATGGAATTGCCGCAGTATTGACTTTTTTGTGCAAAATTGATATTATTTATGTATATTTTAAAGGGAGGGACTGTCTGTGAAGCATAGGCTTTTGAGTGCGGCTGCCGCGGCTGTCTTTGCGGTGATGACTTTTTCGGGGTGTGCCGAAAGTACGGAAATCCCCGCCGAAACTGTTCCCGAAACAATGGAAAACTTATCGGCAGGCTTGGATACAACATCGGCGGCGGGAACGGCGTCAACGTCAGAAGCAAAGTTTAAATCCGAAACAGAAACTGAAGTCACGGAAGAACCGTCCCCCGAAGATGTCCCCTATACGTCCGACGCCGACAAAGAACTGCTGAAAATCCTCGCTGACGAAACGGGTCTGTCCGAAGAAGTCCTGCTTGAATATGCTCGGAAAATAGATAATTTTGAAGATATGCAAAGGCGTTACTCCGCCGATGGCATCTACGATTTTAACGGAGACGGCGTTCCCGAAATTTATGTGGGCGGCTGGGATATGAACACACCGTATGCCGCTGTCTATGATATAAGCAAAGACAACCCCGAATTTATGTTTTCCATGACTACAACAACAATAGATTCAACAAACCTTTTCGACGGTATTATTTATCTTTACTATGACCGCAAAGAAAATCAATATTTTTATTATGCTATGACCTATTGGTGGAGCGATGACGGCTTTGGGGATACAATAATGTACTTTATTGACAAAAGCCGCGTTGACGTTGACCTTGAAAATCACATTACCGGCGAAGAACAGTACAGCCGTGAAACTTTTTCTGACGAGGACGAGTGGAAAGCCGCTTATGAAGAAGCGAAAAAAGAGTTTTACAATTACGGCTTGATCGACAAGATTTACACCCTTAACGAGCCTTATCTTTACGATGGAGAAGGCAGCTACAGCCTGCGGCTTCTCCACAACTATTACCGCAGCAACAGCAGCCGCAAGCTTGCCATGCTTCTCAACGAAACGGGCGTGAGCGGTCTGACGTTCAATATGTCTCCCGACGAGGTGAAAAATATTATAGGCGAACCGAACAGAGCCTTTGACGACAGCATTATTTTCAAAGCCGAAACATGGGTCTGCGGCAACGGAAATTTAACATTTACAGATAAAGCGGAGGACGGAAATTACCGGCTTGCTTCCATGTGGCAGCTGAACAGCTTTGACTTCTGCGGAATAACGGAGAATACCTCCCGAAGCGAGCTTATTTCCGCGCTTAAAGCTATGGGGATATATCCAGAACCGAATTATAATTTTAACCCCGAAAGCGAGACCCTTGAAAACGCGGAGCAGATTACCGCGGGAAATCCCAAGGGCTTAAATATAAAATTCAAAATGGACGGCGACAGGATAGAATATATGTCCGCGCAGCTTGTCGGTCTGACATGATTACGGGAGGATAACATGAAAAAATATTTATATTTGCTGCTTTCCGCAGCGATGATCTTTTCGGGTTGTACCCAAAACGCCGCCGAAGAATTTTCGGAAACTCAGACAACTGTTACAGCGGAAACTTTCTCCGAAAGCCTGACGGAAATGTCGAAGCTGTCCGAACCGCCCGAACTTCCCGAGACGTCCGAAACAACAGCCTTGACTACAACCTCGGTAAGCAGGGTAACGGCAGGTCCCAAGCCCACCCAGACCACATTGGTCTCCTATATCGAACCGAAGCTTGAGTTGGAACCCTTTGCGGCGGATTTTGAGGATTATCGCGATAAGGAAATTGTCATGGCGGTATTTTTCTTTATCAACAGATACCCGTTATATTTTTCCGAAAATGCAGATACGTTCAGCGTTTTGCTTGTCTATGCCGACGGAACGTGCGGGGCGGCAGTCCTTACAAACAGCCGCTCGTTTCCGCATTCTATAAACACCTGTAATTTTTTTGACAGTATCGCCGAACCTTCACTGATCGGCTTTGATATTCTCGGAACGCTGGATAAAGACACTATGGAAAACATCGGCGGCTGTCTTGATAAAATTAATTTTGAAAGCGAGTACACAGATCATTACACGAACCGTGACGACCCGCTCCAGCCTGCGGTTGAGCCGGATTGGGATGCCGTGGATTACTATGCCGTAACCGATAACGGCGAGCTGCGGCGTCTGGCGTTTGTTTGCGTAGAGCCCGATTCAAAACCGTATGTACGAGACAACGTAGTGAGAGACCCTTTTAAAGCCGCCGAGATAGAGCTTGACGACGAATATGCAAAACAGGCAAAGGACGCTTTGGTTGATTCGGAATTTGTCAGATACTGGCTTGTAAATTACGCGTGGAAGATCGGCGCGGACGAATAATGACCGCGCGTTCGATGCGTTTGAATTTGACAAAATCCGACAGAAATGTTATAATGCTGATATAAAATTTTGAATTACTCGGAGGGGCTTATATGAAAGATGAAGATTACGGAGGCAAGACCTTGGTGTTCAGTCCGTCGGGATTTATTTTAAAGCTGATTTTTTCCATAGCGCTTACTGTTTTTATGGGTTCTGTCACAAGGAACGGCATGGGCGAAGGGGTCAGCATTGCTCATGTGATATTCTGCTATGCGCTGATCTTTGTAATGCTTTGGTTCGTCGCTACCCTTTTCGGCTTCTGTCTCAGAGCAACGGGAAATTACATAGTTGCGATAATTCTTATGGTCATACTTCTGGTGCTGCTGGCGTTCGGCTCGGAGTGGCTCACCAAAAAGAACGCTTCGGCGGGAACTATTGCCGGTATAGTTTTTCTTGTCGCACTGGTATGGCTGCCGATCAACGACGTGCGAAAAGCGATACTTTACATCAAAAATACAATTTAGAAGATTTCCCGCCTTATCTTCCAGGCGGGAATTTTTATTGACATAACGACTTTTTTGAGGTAAAATAAAATATGAAAATTTTTGCGGGACGGGAACAAATAATGACCGCTGTGAAAGGAAGTCTTTGGTATGAAAAAACAAAAGCTGCTTGCGGCTTTGGCTGCGGTGATTTTACTTACGTCCTGTAATACCGGCTCTGCCGATAATACCGAGGAACAGAGCGTTGCAGAAGCTTCCGCGCAGGTCTCGGAAAGCGTTTCCGAAACGTCGGCGGAGACAACCACTGAAACGGAAGCTCCCGCCGGAAACGATACCGAACCCGAATATGCGGAGGTCTCCGCCGGCAACGAATTTATCGACTTTGAATTTATAGAGAACTATCAAGGCACAACAGACATAGGCGACCTTGCGAACAAGGCTGTTGACTTCCTTAAAACCACAGATTTTTACGCCGAAAGCATAAAAAACATCTCCGAATTTTCGGACGGAGAATTTTCCGATTATATTGTGGACGACGTTATAGTCCCAAAATTCAATATCGCCTATCCAAACGACTATGACGGGGACGGCAAGACCGAAACGTTTATAATGGTTGATATGCCATACAAAACAAGCATTATGAACGTAACACGCAATTTTTTAATTTTTGCTGACAGCAATGAAAATATGGAGGTGCTTTCCGATTTTTCATTTTTCGACCCAAATTCAGCGCAGCTTCTTAACTACGGCAAATATAAGCAAATAGTTATAGGCGCGTACGGCGTAGTGGGAGCAGACGACCATACCCTGCTTTTGGGCGTTTCAAACGGTAAAGCCAAAACTCTTTATTCGGGACGTATCAGCTTTTTTAAATCCGACTGCTTTGTGTGTACATTTGGCTGGCAGGGCAGCGGCGACTTTATGTACTTCGACACAGCAGCCAATGAGTATCGAACCATAGTCGGAAAATCAATGACAATTGATGAAATAAAAGCAATGGACAAAGATTTAACGCTTAAAGAATATTATGATTGGTACGATGAAAATGGGTACGCCATTTTTGTGTTTATCGGAGAGAAATATTATAATGCGGCTCTCGGACCTATGGACATAGGCAGTTTCTATACATATGAAGATGGAAAGTTTGTTTTAAGCAATGCCGCTGTAAGACGGTCAAGTAACGATTACGAACTAAAAAAAGTTATCGGCATTGACATAGACAAAGCTGTAGCCGAAATGAAGCCCCCTGTAGAACCCTATGCAAAGGTCTCCGAGGACAATGTATTTATCGACTACAAATTTATTGAGGACTACCAAGGCACCACCGATATAGGCGTGCTTGCGGCGGGAGCCGTGGAGTTTCTCACCGAGAGCGAATACTACGCCGAGAGTACCGAAAATATCGGGGAGTTTACCGACGAAAAATTCAAAAAATATTTTGACGAATCGGGAAATATCCTGCCCCGTCTGCAAACTGCCTACCCCGAAGATTACGACGGCGACGGCAGCACGGAGACCTTTATAATTGTGGATATGCCTTACATGATCGGTACGCCCACCGAGCGAAGCTTTCTTATCTTCGCGGACAGCAGGGGAGAGATGACCCTGCTTAACGATGTGAGCGCAATATATCCGACAACTCTTCTTGATTACGGAGATTTTAAGCAGATAACCTTCGGCGGCAAAGGCGTTGTGGGAATGGACGATCACACTCTGCTGTATGGCGTTGTAAACGGAAAAGCAAAAAATCTTTGCGGCATACGCGGCGAGTTTTATAAAAAAGACTGTTTCCTCAGCACTTTCGGAGCGCAGAGCACGGGAGCGTTCATGTACTACGATACGGTCGCGTGCGAGTACCGCGCTATCGCGGGAGAGGATATTCCTATCGAAAAAATAAAGGAAATGGATACCACGAATGCTCTGTCCGAATTTTACGAATGGCTGGACGAGTATGGATCCCTGTACGCCGAGTTGATAGGCGGCAGATACTATGTAATAATACAGGACGCCATGGATACGGGAACGGTGTATCTGTACGAAAACGGAGAGTTTATCCAGACCGAGGACTGCAAATATGTGCGCGACAGCCATTACGGCGGTATTGATAATATTGTCCTCGATATAGACATCACTAAAGCAATTGCGGAAATGAAGCCTGTTGCAAATTAACATAAAAGGAAGTTACTGTTATGAAAAAGAAAAAAATTCTCGGAGCTGTTGCTGCCGTTCTTGCGCTGACTGCGGCGCTTTCGGCTTGCTCGGAAGTCACTGCGGAAAATGAAAATGCCGAAGCCGTAACAAGCGCGGAAACAACAGCGTCTGCCGCCGAAACGACGGAAACCGTCTCAGAAGCCGATACGGAACAGGTCACAGAGGATACCGAAGAAACCGCCGAAGAGGAAGCCCCGCAGGCTGCCTCCGAAGAAGAACGGTTTGTTCAGATATCACCGGACAACGAGTTTATCGACTACAAATTTATAGAGAACTATCAGGGCACTTCCGACATAGGCGACCTTGCGGACAAGGCTGTGGAGTTCCTCAAAGAAAGCGAATATTACGCGGACAGCATGGAAAACGCAGACAAATTCAAGGGGGAGAGCCTGAAAGAATTCAAACCCACAAGTGATAACGCCGAGAAGCTGGCGGAAGAATTTGCGTACTATTTTGACAGCGACGGAAACATTCAGCCGAAGCTCCATATTGCCTACCCGGAGGATTACGACGGCGACGGCAATGCCGAAACATTTGTAGTTGTGGATATGCCGATCATGCAGGGCGAATATCCCATTGTCAGAAGCTTTCTGATATTTGCGGACAGCACAAACAGCAAAGAGAACATGACCCTGCTCTCAGATGCTTCATATCTTTTCGATACATTAATGCTTGACTACGGAGACTTCAAGCAGATAACCTTCGGCGGCTCCGGAACCTGCGGCGCAGACGAACGCAACGACCTTTACGGCGTTGTAAACGGAAAAGCAAAGCATCTTTACGGTATGCGCGGTGAATTTTTCAAAAAAGACTGTTTCCTAAGCGCTTTCGGCGCACAGGGCGGCGGAGCGTTCATGTACTACGACACCGCTGCCTGCGAGTACCGTGCTATTGCGGGAGAGGACATTCCTATCGAAAAAATAAAGGAAATGGATACGACTAACGCTCTGTCAGAATTTTACGAATGGCTGGACGAGCATGGACAGCTTTACGCCGAACTGATCGGCGGCAGATACTATGTAATAATCCGCGGCGCTATGGATACGGGAACGGCATATCTTTACGAAAACGGCGAGTTTGTCTGGACCGAGGACTGCAAATATGTGCGCGACAGCCATTACGGAAATATAAATGCCGTCGTGGATATTGACATAAACAAAGCAATTGCGGAAATGAAGTCCGTAAAATAAATTTTGCAAAGGAGAACACCTATGAAAAAACAAAAGCTCTGCGGGATATTTATTTCCGCGGTAATAATGGCGGGACTTCTGACCTCCTGCGGTACTAACAGCGCAGAACCCTCCTCTCCCGACAATACCCAGCCCGAAATACAGACCTCCGCCGAGGAGGAAACTGCCACCGCAAAGGTAACGGTGGAGGGAACAAAATTTATGGTGGGCGGCAAGGAGCTGTGGATAAACGGCGTGAACACTCCCTGGGAATACTGGAACGAATTCGGCGGCGGCTTCGACCCCACTTTCTGGGACAGCCATTTCTCCGACCTCCACGATATAGGAGTAAATGCCGTACGCGTTTGGATGAACTGCGACTCCATGGTCAGCATAAAGCTGAAGCCCTCGGGAGAAGTTCGTGAAGTCTCCGAGCAGCACTGGACGGACATAGATCAGCTTTTTGAAATTGCCGAAAAACATCAAATTTATCTTATGCCCACACTTCTCTCCTTTGACCACTGCAAGAACGGTCAGTACACGGACAGATGGCGCGCCGTCATCACCGACGAGAACGCCATGAAAAGCTACGTTGACAGCTATGTAAAGCCTTTCGCGGAACGTTACGGTTCTAACGAATGGCTGCTGGGAATAGACCTTATGAACGAGCCCGACTGGGTACACGAGAACGAGGAGTGCGGACGGCTTCCCCTTGAGGACTTGTCTAAGTTTTTTGCCAACTGTGCGGCGGGTATCCATGAAGTAAATCCCGACACCCTTGTAACAGTAGGAATGGGCATGATAAAATACAACTCCGACGCAGGCGGAAGCCGTATGCAGAATATCGTTTCCGACGAAGTACTGACCGGTTACGCGGGAGAAAAGGCTTGTCTGGACTTCTACACTCCCCACTACTACGACTGGATGAGCGGCAGCGGTCTGGGCTGCGCCTTTGAGTCCTCCCCGACGGATTACGGTCTGGACGGCACAAAGCCCGCTTTCCTCGGTGAGATAGGCACCTCCGCTTCCCTCAAGGACGTGTATCAGAAGTGCTATGACCTTGGCTGGAACGGCGTTATGACATGGCGCTCCAACGATATTGAAAACCATGCCGAGAACTGGGACGACATTGCCGCCGCTACGCAAAATATGGAGTCCGCAGCGGGTGACAAGGTTTTCCCCTTGGGCAAGAATTAAGAACCTGTCTTCATAAGATTAGCGTGCGGATTTTCGAGCATAATTTTGTTGCAGACAAGGCAAAAATCCGCAAAAGCTTTAACTTTTTGAATACGCCCGTATTTCAAGGATTTTTAACGCGGTCTGCGGCAAAATTTGCCGAAAAGACGTGCGCTATATCTTGTGAAGTCAGGTTCTAACCTTTACAGAACAAATTATGAACGAGTTTTTTGTATAGTATTGCTATAGAAACCTGTCCGTTTTTATGATATAATTACAAAAGATTGTTTTAAAGGAGAGGCT
This sequence comes from uncultured Clostridia bacterium, assembly GCA_947177695.1. Taxonomy (GTDB): domain Bacteria; phylum Bacillota; class Clostridia; order Oscillospirales; family Ruminococcaceae; genus RGIG8773. The sequence goes on along the minus strand of CAMWVO010000005.1, from coordinate 8,782 downwards.
GTTATGATTTTACTCTATGAAAAAATTTACAAGCAGAAGCAGGAGCAGTACAAGCTTGACGGCGACCTGCAGGCATTCAACAAATTTATCGCGGAAGCTCAGGACTTCCAGTTTGCGGTGATGACAAAGAAAATTCCCGAAAACGAGTATACAGAGTGGCTCAACTCTCAGTGTGCGTCGTAACGGCTTTTCCCTTACATAAATGATTTTCTCCCTGTCCGGCGGTACCAAAGCCGAACGGGGAGTTTTTGTTTTGTATTGTTGTTAAAAAGCTTTCAACATTGTGTTGACATTTTTGTTGAAAAAGTATATAATTATAGTAAAGCAGTAAGCTTTACTCCAAGGAAAGGACTGATACAATTCATGAATAAGATAATTACCATAGGCAGACAATTCGGCAGCGGCGGACGCGAGATCGGCGAAAAGCTTGCGGAAAAGTTGGGTTACGCCTTTTACGACAATAAGCTGATAGCAATGGCGGCGGAAAAAAGCGGAATGAGCCACGCCGTCCTTAGCGACGCGGACGAAAAAGCCGCCAGTCCTTGGCTGTACGCGGCAATGAGCCAGACGGGGCAGACGAGCTTCGGAGTAAATCTTTCTGCAAACGACGCGCTCTATACCGTTCAGGCACAGATAATCCGTGAGATTGCCAAAACGGAGAACGCCGTTATTGTGGGACGCTGCTCCGACTATATCCTCAAAGACGAGGAAGTGGAGCTGCTGAACGTTTTCATCTACGCGCCCACAGAAGCACGGATAAAACGTGTTCTGGAGCGGGAGAACGTCTCCACCGAGCAGCAGGCTCTCCAGATGATGAAGCGGCACGACAAGCAGCGCAAGCTTTACTACGACTTCTACACCGACCGCAAATGGGCTGCCCATGAGAACTACCACCTTACGCTGAACAGCGACAGGTTCGGTATCGAGGGCACAGCAGCCATTATCGCCGCCGCGGTTTCCAAATAGCAAAAAGAAAGAGGGTACCTTTCGGTACCCTCTTTTTATGCTTATGTAAGAAATTACTTTCTCTTCTTAGCAACGATAGCAGCAGCGCCTGCGATAGCCATTACAGCAGCGATAGAAGCAACAGCAGTGTTGCCTGTAGCAGCAGGAGTTGTTGTTACAGCAGGAGCGGGAGCAGCCTGAGCGGGAGCAGCAGCCTCTGTTGCAGCGGGAGCAGCAGCCTCTGTCTCAGCAGGAGCGGGAGTTACACCGATAGGAAGAGCGTTGCCCTTTTCATCAAGGAGCTGAATGTTGTCGATGTACATTACATAATCGTCGTATGCAGCATCAGAAACAGCCCATTTCATAAGACCGAAGAAAGGATTAACACCGTCTTCTGTGTAGAATTCATTCTTCATTATGAATTTTCTTTCGATCTTAACCTCAGCAGGAACGCCCGGATCATAAGCTCCGCCGTCCCAAGTGCCCTGAGACCAACCGGGGTTAGCCTGACCGCTGCCGGCAGCATTAGGATCAAAGCCGCCTGCAGAACCCAGAGCGCCGCCTACCCAGCCGATAGTGCCGTCTTCGGTCTTAGGAACGATAACGAGATCAAAAGTGATCTTACGGATCTGAACTGTGTTGGATCTGTCTGTGATCTTGTCAAGGTCGAACCATACCTTAGGAACCATAGTCTTGTCCTGAACGTCAACCTTCAGTCTCTTGGAACCGTTGTAATCCTCAACGGAAAGAACCGAATGGTCAGCGCCGGAGTCTGTGTTCATATAAACGAAAGAGAAGTCGCCGTCTTCAAAGTCAATAACCTTTCCGCCCTCGTTGATAGCGGATACGGACATTGCAGCCATAGTAGAAACTGTCATAGCGGCAGCAGCTACACCGGCAATGATTTTTTTGATTTTCATTGTTTGTTTCCTCCAATTCTATTAGTGCGGGTCTATTTCTGCCCGCCTTAGTAAGATAATTATATCATTATTCGTTCACTAAAACAATATACTTTTTTTATAAGAATTACAACAAATTTTTGGTGAATTTAGCAAAAACGGCAAAAATAATTCCGCCCCGTACTAAGGAGCGGAATTATTACGGTAAGTAATTTTACTTTCTTTTCTTAGAAGCGATCGCAGCAGCGCCTGCAACAGCCATTACAGCAGCGACAGCCATTACAGAAGTGTTTCCTGTAGCGGGAGAAGTTGTTACTGTTACAGACTCAGCAGCAGCCTCTGTCTCTGCGGGAGCAGCTTCGGTCTCATTAGCCTCAGCGCTGTATTCGCCGACTGTAAGCTTCTCAGCCTCTTCGCTTGTGATGCGCTTTATAGGGCTCTGAGGAGCGTCAGCCTTTGAGATATCGGCAGACTTTACGATAACGTTGCATACCATAAAGCCGAGACCGCCGTCAGCCAGCGTAGAGATAACGTCGGCAGGAATGATAAACTCAAGCGAGGTCTGACCGTCGGCAAGAACAAAGTTGCCGTCGTCGTCCTTTGCCATAACGGTATCACTCTGGAGCTTGTCTGTAAAACCTACCCAGTCGGTGTCGTGGTCAATGGGTCTGAGGTGGTGGAGATGCTCGCCTACGATAGGCTCCTTGATCTCAACCTCAAGCACGACCTTCACGTCGCCGCCGAGAGCCTCAAGATCAGCCTTGGGAATGCACTTGCCGGCTTTCCAGTTGCCGGGGTACTCGCTGTCAAGAGTAATGGCAGCGGCAAATACGTTGACCGCCATCATGGAAACTGCCACTGCGGCAGCCGCAATGGAACACAAAATTCTTTTAATGTTCTTCATATTATTACCTCCATTTTAATTTGCATAGTTGCTTGTTTGTTTTACTGAAGTAATTATAACAGGTTGTTTATCTTTTGAATATCATTTTTTTGATAATAGTATCAAAATTTTTACCGAAATCAAAAACAAAAAATCCGAGGGAAAGATCCCTCGGATTTAAAGATGTACGTTTAAGAAATTACTTTCTCTTCTTAGCAGCAACAGCAGCAGCGCCGGCAACAGCCATTACAACAGCGATGGAAGCAACAGCGGTATTGCCTGTGGAAGCGGAAGTTGTTGTTACAGCAGGAGCAGGAGCGTCTGCTGTAGCAGCGGGAGCAGCATCTGTTGTTGCAGCAGGTGCTTCATCAGCAGCAGGTGCTTCATCAGCAGCGGGAGCATCGTCAGCAGCAGGAGCTTCGTCAGCCTCTGCGGAAGCTGTTTCGTCAGCAGCGGGAGCAGCAGCGCCTGTTGCTTCCTCGTAGGACTTGCCTTCCATGATAGCAGCGGACTGTTCCTCGTCAACACGCTTGATAGCGCTCTGAGGAGAACCTGCGGAAAGATCAGCAGACTTGATGATAACGTCGCATACCTGGAATGCGAGACCGCCGCTCTCATCCTCGTTGCCCTCGTCGTCAACATAACCCTTGAACTCGGACCATACGGACTGAGGAACTACAAATTCGAGAGTAGTCTGACCCTCTGCGAATACGAAGAATCCGTCGCCCTTAGCGATAGCGGTATCACTTGTAAGACCGTCTGTGATCTGATCCCAGCTTACGCAAATGTTCATAGGCTTTGCAAGGTGGTTGTGATTGCCGATAAGGGGATCCTTGGTCTCAACGGTAAGAACTACCTTAACGTCGCCGCCGATAGCCTCAAACTCGGACTTGGGAATGGTCTTGCTTGCGCCCCATGCGCCGGGATATTCGCTGTCGAGTGTAACAGCAGCGAAAGCGTTGATAGCTGTCATAGAAACAGCTACAGCCGCAGCCGCAACAGCTGCGAGAACTTTTCTGAACTTCATAAAAATTTCCTCCAATTCTTTTGCAGATTATTTGGTAAGTCTGCCGTATGCATATTTGCACAATAATTATAACACTGCTTCATAAAAATTGCAACATCTTTTTTACACAGTAATTATTCCGTATTTTTGTTAAAAACAGCAAAAAGGACGAAAGTTTAAGCCTTTCGTCCTTTTAATAACGCTTTGTAAAAATTACTTTCTCTTCTTGGAAACGGCAGCGGCAGCGCCTGCAACAGCCATTACGCTGAGCATAACGGCAGCGGAAGTGTTGCCTGTTGCAGCGGACTGAGTGCTGTTGTCAGCTGCGGGAGCAGTCTCAGCGGGCTCTGTCTCTGCGGGAACGGGAGCTTCTGTGTCTCCGCCGCCCAGACCGGAAACTGTAAAGGTTACTTTCAGAGAAGAGCTTACAGCAGTTGCCTGGTTTACGGGAGAGTCATTCTTGGTGTCGCCGTACTGGTTGTAAATTTCAATTCTGTAGTTGCCCTTTTCCTCAACGTCGCCGTAGATGATCTTGCCTGCGTCGAATGAGATCTCCGAGCCGTCCACCTCGACCTTGTCGAGAACGGCGGTAGCTTCGGGAGCGCCTGCGAACATACCCTCAATGTCAATAACGAAAACGCCGAAATCGGCAGCGCCTGCAACAGCGGTGGATTCAAGAGTATACTGACCGTCGCCGGTTACCTCAACGAAAGAGTCCCAGTCCTGAGCAGCCCATGCTGTGTCGGCAAAGCCCAGCTTTGCGTTGTAGCTGTCCGCCGCAAAAACGTTTACAGCCATTGCGGAAAGGGATACTGCCGCAGCCGCAACAGCTGCGAGAATTTTCTTAAGCTTCATGATAAATTCCTCCATAAAAGTCAAATTTATAAGTCCGTCCAAACAGGATGGTACACAATATATTATACACTTGTTTATTAAAAAAATCTATGATAATTTTGTATAAATTAAAACGTTTACATTGTGCATTTTTACAAAAAAATCCTCCGATTTTCTCGGAGGATTTTTCATTTAAGCTTAAATTGGAAATTCAGCTTACTTAGCTTTCTTAGCAACTACAGCTGCTGCTGCAAGAGCAACAGGAATTACTGCGAGAGCGATAGGCGAGTTGCCTGTAGGGGGGTTCTGAACAGGAGCAGCGGGAGCTTCATCAACGGGAGCAGCAGGAGTTGTCTCCTCTTCTTCTTCTTCTTCCTCTTCTTCTTCCTCTTCTTCCTCTTCCTCGCCGAACTCTTCCTCGTTCTCGTCAATTGTATTCTCGTCAACCTCAGCGGCCGCAGCGGATACAGTCATTGTGAGAACCGTAGCAGACATAGCGCATACAGCGATAGCAGCAAGAATCTTCTTAAGTTTCATTGTTAATTCCTCCATTCAATTGTTTTATATATAGTTTGTCTTAACTATGGTGTAATTATAACATAATCGTCTCTCAAATCCAATTGCCAATTTAACAATTTTTTGGGAATTTATTGCACTATATTTGCGCAATATCCACAAAAACAGGGATTTTTTTCACGTAAAAATTAAATTTTGGTTACAATTTTGACAGTAATCTGCAAGTTTAGGCAAATCAGGGAAAAAATTATGCAGGAGTTTTTTATTCATTTTCCGTGTAAAACGCTTTACAAAATTAAATAATGTGTCATAATATAATGTAGGAAATATTGTCCGTGCTTGTCCGTTGTCAAAAGCGGCATTTCCCATTAAAAAATCAAAGCAAAGGAGGAAGCGTATGAATCTCAGACTAAAAGAGCTTCGGTATAAAAATCACCTCTATCAAAGGCAGCTCGCCGAATATCTTCACTGTACCCAGCAGACATACTCCAGATACGAAACGGGAGAGCTTCAGCCCTCGCTTTTGGTTATGGAACGGCTCGCCGAATTCTACGAGACCAGCGTAGATTACATCATGCGGCTCACAGACGACAAAACGCCGCACAAACGCGGAAGCAAGCGCGGAAGCGGTTCATAAGCTTTTCGGGGAACGCGCCGTTCGGACGGGCGTTCCTTTTTTTGGCATTTGAGGTGTGCATCTCTGCGCGCTCTGCTTTTTACACAAATCGAAATGCCGCAAAAAAACTTTTTTTGTTGAAATAAAGGAAACCGCCGAAAAATTATATACTTTTCGGAATTATAAGTGTATAATGTCAAAGTGTGCGGATTTGCGCTTATTTTATTCAAAGGAGATACTATAATTATGAAAAAAATTCTTGCGGCAATAATATCCCTTTCGCTCTGCGGCGTAATGCTTGCAGGCTGCGGGGACAATAACACGACCGGCACCGTTTCCGATGAGACCACCTCTGCGGCGGCGGATATCGGCGATGCTGTTACCGAAGCTGATACCGAAGAGAAAAAGGACGAAACGGAAACTGAGACCGAGGCGGAGACCGAAGCCGAAACAAAATCCGAGACCGAGGCTGAAACCGAAGCCGAAACCGAAGCCAAAACAAACGACAGCTCTGCGGCGGCGGCTTCCTACAGCACTATTGAAGAATTTGCAAACGACAAAAGCGTTTTCTCCCTGCCTACGGAAACCATATCCGCGGGAGACAGCCTTACATACGGCTTTGTAAGAACGCTTGAGGGCGCGACCGAGTTCTACATGGACGTTGAGTCCACCGACGGAAGCACTGCGGTAATAATGGCTCTTTCCGGCAAGAACGTTTATATGAAGATGTCCGGCTCGGGTGCAGATGAAAAACTCACAGTAATAATAAAGGATTCTGTAATGTATATGCTGGACGACACCGCAAAGTCGGGCTACAGCTTTGAAGCGGACGAGGACGCTCTGAGCGAATACAGCGTTGAGGAGCTGCTCGGCGAGATAGACATGGACAAGGAGATCGAGGAAGCAGAGGACGTTAAGGTCTGCAAGGTTGAGATCGGCGGCAAGGAGTACACCTTTGAGGTTGCCGATACGGACGGCGGATTCCTTTTTGACGGAGACGAGCTTTACGCGATAATCTCTCCCGACACGACCAGAGAATTCAACGCGCTTATCGTTCACGATTTTTCGGGAAATGTACCCGCGGGCACGTTTGATATCCCCTCGGGTTACGAGGTGGTCGATCTTACGGCGGCGTTGGGTTAACGGTCAGCGTGCGCTAAATTTAATATTAAGTTCAAACGTCCTGCGGACAAAAACGCCGCAGGACGTTTTTTTATATAGCTGGGATTCAGCTGATGTCGGCGGCTTTGCCGCCTATGCTGCCTAACGCATTGTGCAACATTTACAAAGAATTTAACGTTTTGTACTGTAATTTGTGGAAAATGTTGTTAAGCCATTGCAATTTATAAGCAATTAGGCTATAATGTATGGTATGAAAAAATAAATTTTTGTTTATTTGTAACAATAACTTCGACATTTGTTTCAAATATTCGGATAGGAGCTGTTTACCCATGAAACACTACGGAACCGATGCAATCAGAAACATCGCCATAGCCGGTCACGCCGGCTCGGGCAAAACCTCCCTCGCCGAAGCTCTGCTGTTCAGAGCGGGAGCCTCCGACAGACTCGGCAAGACCGACGACGGCACAACCGTCTGCGACTACGACCCCGAAGAGATCAAGCGCAAAGCTTCCCTCGGCACGTCCCTTGCCTCGTTTTCCACTAACGATATAAAGGTAAATCTTCTGGATACCCCCGGTCTGTTTGACTTTGCGGGAGGTATGCACGAGGGCATTACCGCCGCGGGTACGGTTATGATAACCGTTTCCGCAAAGTCGGGCGTAAAGGTGGGTACGGAAAAAGCCTACGACCTCGCCTGCGAACTTGGCAAGCCCAAGATGTTCGTCGTTACAAAGGTTGACGATGCGGACGCTAACTTCTATAACGTTCTCACCGACCTGAAAACCAAGTTCGGTCCTACGGTCTGCCCCGTTGTGGTTCCCGTTATCAAGGACAGAAAGGTGGTTTCCTTTGTTAACCTTATCGAAATGAAAGCCTATACCTACGACGCAAAGGGCAACGCTGTGGAGACCGAAATGCCCACCGCGGAGATCTCCGAAAAGATGGAGTACCGTATGGACGGTCTGGTTGCGGCGTTCTCCGAAGCCGTTGCCGAGACAGACGACGACCTTATGGAAAAATTCTTCGAGGGAGAGCCTTTCACACAGAAAGAGCTTGTACACGGTATCCACAAGGGCATGAACAACGGTATCATCACTCCCGTTGTATGCTGCTCTTCCACCACAACTGCGGGCGTGGATATGCTTCTTAAAGAGATCGAGCTTCTGCTCCCGTCTCCCCGCGACAACAAGCCCGTGCTTGCCGAGGACGCGGGCGGAGAGCCTGTTGAAGTCGCTTACGACGAAAACGCTCCCATGTCGGCATTCGTATTCAAGACCGTTGCCGACCCGTTCGTAGGAAAGATGTCCTTTATAAAGGTAATAAGCGGCGTTATGAAAGCCAACACCGAATATGTCAACACAGTATCGGGCGCTCCAGAAAAAATTGGTAAGCTTTACAGCCTCTGCGGCAAGAAGCAGACCGAGATATCCGAAGCCTCCGCAGGCGACATTGCCGTTGCGGTCAAGATCGGCGCGGGCACTTCCGACACCCTCTGCGCTGCGGACAGAAAGGTTAAGATACCCGCAATTGATTTCCCCAAGCCCTGCTACCGTATGGCGGTATTTGCAAAGGCTCAGGGAGACGAAAGCAAGATCAGCGCAGGCATACAGCGTCTTGCAGAAGAGGATAAGACCCTTTGGTACGGTCTTGACGACTTTACCAAGGAACAGATACTCAGCGGTCTGGGCGAACAGCACCTTGACGTTGCTGCCGCCAAGCTCAAAGCCAAATTCGGCGCAGACGTCGTTCTGAAAGAACCCAAGATAGCCTACAGAGAAACTATCCGCAAGAAAGTCAAGGTTGAGGGCAAGCACAAGAAACAGAGCGGCGGTCACGGTCAGTACGGTCATGTTTGGATAGAATTCGAGCCATGCCTCTCGGACGACCTCGTTTTTGAAGAGAAGGTATTCGGCGGAGCAGTTCCCAAGAACTTCTTCCCCTCCGTTGAAAAGGGCTTGCTG
>CAMWVO010000004.1 GCA_947177695.1 uncultured Clostridia bacterium | reverse complement strand
TGAAACTAAGAAAAAGCTTTGGTTTTCTCAAATCCGTAAAACATCAGGAGAGGAGGATACATTTTCCCTTATCGGAAAATGGTCATAAATTATGAAAGATCTTTTGCAGCAGCTTATTGATAAAGGCGTTTTGCAGCTTGGTATCTGGGAAACGATATATATGACATTCGTGTCGGCGTTTTTTTCGTATATCATAGGACTTCCGTTAGGAGTGCTGTTAAGCGTTACCGATAAAAACGGGATATGCGCACTTCCGTGGTTAAATAAAATACTTGGATTTGCAGTTAATATTTTCAGAAGCATTCCCTTTGTTATACTTATGATAGCGGCGCTTCCCGCGGCAAAACTGATCGTTGGAACAAGTCTCGGAAATAAAGCAATGATAGTTACCCTGATAATTGCCGCAGCTCCATACGTTGCCCGAATGGTGGAATCTTCTATCAAGGAAGTTGACAGCGGAGTTATTGAAGCGGCTCAGGCGATGGGTACGTCTTCATTTGGAATAATCCGAAAAGTGCTTATTCCCGAAGCAAAGCCGTCTCTTATCGTGGGTGCGGTGATCTCCCTTGTTACTATACTGGGTTATTCGGCGATGGCGGGAACTATCGGCGGCGGAGGTCTGGGAATGATAGCGATAACCTATGGCTACCAACGCTTCAATAATAATATCATATGGATATGTGTGCTGCTTACTTTAGTGATCGTTCAGCTTATTCAGGAGATAGGAATGCTGATCGCTAAAAAAACAGATAAGCGCATTTCAAAATAAATAAGGAAGGATATATTTATGAACAATATTTTTGAAAAACTCCTTCGGGAGAATTACCGTTTCGGGCGATGTGAGCTTCCGCTCTGAAATGTAAACGTCATATCAAAGTAAAAATTAGTTATTAAAAGGAGAAATCAATTATGAAGATAAAAAATATTACATCCGCCGTTCTGGCGCTTTCACTTTCCGCTTTTGCATTTGCAGGCTGCGCATCATCAAATACCGGCGCTGCCGATACAACTTCCGAAGCCGCAAATACTAATGCAGATACATCCGCTGCTGCACCTGCCGAAGCAGATGCCGAAACAGCGGCAGACAGCGAAGCTGCTTCTCCCAAAGACAATGTTATTAAGGTCGGCGCTACATCAACTCCTCACGGCGAGGTACTTGAATTTGTTAAGCAGACGCTTGCGGATCAGGGCTATGACCTTCAGATCACCATTTATGATGATTATGTGCTTCCTAATAAGGCTCTTTACGACGGTGAGCTTGACGCAAACTATTTTCAGCACTCTCCGTATCTTAACAGCTACAATGAAGCAAACGGAACAGACCTCGTTTCTGCTGCGCTTATCCACTATGAGCCTTTTGGACTCTACGGAAACGGTGTGAGCAGCATTGAAGATGTTCCCGAAAACGCAAGTATAGTAATTCCGGCAGATGACAGCAATGAAACAAGAGCGCTGCTTCTGCTTGCACAGGAAGGTCTTATCACACTTCCCGACGGAGCAAATGCGGTCGACGGAGTTACAACGCTTGATATTGTTGACGACCACGGCTTCAATATCACAGCAGTTCAGGCTGATACTGTTGCGGCGCAGTTCAATAACAGTGATGAGGGTTCACTTGCGGTAATAAACGGCAACTATGCTCTTGCGGCAGGACTGAGTTCAAATGACGCTATTGCAGTTGAGAATGCGTCCGGTTCTGCAGCTCAAACATACGCAAATATTATTGCGGTAAGAAACGGCGATGAAAATTCCGAAAAGATCACCGCACTTGTAAATGTGCTCAAAACCGATGAGGTAAAGAAGTATATTGAGGAAACCTATGAAGGCGCAGTTGTAGCGATCTTCTGATATTTTTGAAAAATAAAATCAGTACCTCCGAAACATAATACTTCGGAGGTACTGACTATTAAAGGAGTGTTTTACAATGTCAGAGCTTACCAGACAGGCAGCGTGGGAACTGCTTACAGAATACAATAAGGACACATTTCATCTCAAACACGCAGTTACTGTGGAAGGCGTTATGAAATATTTTGCGGGCAGTCTCGGATATGGAGATGAAGCTGAATTTTGGGGAATAGTCGGGCTTCTTCATGATCTTGATTTTGAGCTTTTCCCCGATCAGCACTGCATAAAGGAACAGGAAATAATGCGTGAAAACGGCGTTGATGAACGTATCATACACGCCGCAGCCAGTCACGGTTATATGCTGACGGTTGACATAGTCCCCGAACATGAAATGGAAAAGGTTTTATATGCCGTTGATGAACTTACCGGACTTATCGGAGCGGCTGCTATTATGCGTCCTTCAAAAAGCGTACAAGACCTTGAATTAAAATCCGTAAAGAAAAAATATAAGAGCAAGGGTTTTGCTGCCGGCTGTTCCCGTGAAGTTATAGAACGGGGTGCTCAGATGTTAGGCTGGGAACTTGATCGTCTTATTGAGCAAACGATAATTGCAATGAGAAGCTGTGAAGAAGAATACAGCGAGATCGGGTAAATAAATATTTATTGCCGAAATTGATAGGTATGCTTAAAAAATAAATATGAAAAATGAATGCAAGCTTTTGGAGAATTAATTTATAGCTCTATCGGAGCGTGTTCACACACTTGAATATAGCATTGTCACTGCAACCGATGAAGCGAAAAGGAGTGGAATTATTTGACAATACAACAGTTGCAGGATGAAATCATCCGATTAAAAAAAGAAAAAGGTGTATGTATCCTTGCACATGCATATCAGAAGCAGGAAATATGGGAAGTTGCGGATTATATAGGAGATTCTTTCGGACTCAGCTGTGAGGCTGCAAAGGTGAAGGAGCAAACCGTTCTAATGTGCGGCGTACGCTTTATGGCAGAAACGGTGAAGATATTATCTCCGCAGAAAAATGTTCTTCTTGCGAATCCTATTGCCGGCTGTCCGATGGCGGATCAAATGGACAGAGACTTGATCGGACAGATGAAAGCCGCTATGCCGGACTATACTGTAGTCGCTTATATCAATACCACGGCAGAGCTGAAAACTGTCTGCGATGTATGCGTGACATCTTCATCGGCGGTCAAAATTATCCGCCGTATTCCAAATGACAAAATCCTGTTTATTCCCGACTGCAATCTTGGCGATTGGGTTGCAAAGCAGGTTCCGGAAAAGGAACTGAAGCTTGTGCACGGTGGATGTCCGACGCATTTGCGAATCACAAAAACAGACATAGAAAATGCAAGGAACAAGCACCCCGGAGCTGAAATATTGCTGCATCCCGAATGTCAACCCGATATTGTAAAGGAAGCGGATTTCGTCGGCAGCACGACGGAAATCATTGCATATGCGGAGAAAGGTATCAAGAGCGAATATGTTATAGGTACAGAAAACAGCATTGTAGAGCACTTGCAATACAAATGCCCGGAAAAGAACTTTTATCCGCTTTCCAAGGACTGCGTCTGCCACAATATGCAGGCAACCACGCTTATGGATGTTTACCGTGCAGTAAACGGAACGGGCGGAGAAGAACTCGTTATGAGTGATGATCTGATTGCCGCTTCACGGAAGTGTATCAATGAGATGCTGAAATTGGGAACATGAAGAAGGTTCTGATTGCCATGATCGGAGGAGTAGATTTCTCCGTCACGGCATATCTTTGAAAATGCGAGATACGACTGTAAGTAAATCACAAAATTTAAGGAGGTGATGGACTATATAAATCTGACATAAATAATGTTTGCTTGAATCAATATTATAGTAAAACATAAATTTCGCCTCAACTAAAAAAGTGAGGCGAAATGTTGTTGCAGAAATATGCCTGTGCTTTTGGTCATTGTTTGGTCTTTATTGATACAATAATTTACGTGAAATTACAATAAAATCATTGTTGTAACTTGCTGTCAAATGACGTAATACAGCCATTTGTTTAAGTTTACAAAAAATCACAAAAAGCAAATCGGACAATTCAAGTCCGGTCAGCGGCACCATCTTTCCATAGGAAAAAAGATTTTCAAGGAACTTGAACTCTAAAAATAAATATCATCAAAAATTTAAAATCAAATATGTGCAAAACAGAGAAAGCCATGTTAAGCGTAAAAATATTTAACATGGCTTTTTTTATTGCATAAATTTATGGAGCTATTAAAATGGAAACCGAAAGAAATAAACCAGATTGTCCACTGATCGGTCAGGACGGGAATGTATTCAGTCTGATTAGAGGACTTTGAAGGAAAACGGTATGGCAGCTGAGGCAAGCAAAATAAGTTCCCGCGTTTTTGCTTCAGGCAGCTACAGCGAGGCTCTTTCAATCATTGATGCATGACTGTCTTGAAGCGGTTCGGAAATGCTTTTGACATTTTTTGCTTTCACTGTATACTACGTATACAATAAAAAGCACGAAATATCTTCTTGGAGTGCATTTCATTCCGATTTTTATACCATTTGTCAGATTTCTGCTGATTTTTGTCAAAATTTGAGATAAGATATACTGGATCAAAAGATAAAGTATAGTACATTGAATATGCTATACTATAACAATCAATTTTAAGGAGGTTATTATGACAAAAAAATACAACATTCAAAACATATCTATCGGGAGCTGTATGGGATGGCAGATTATTTCTAATTCTTCGCAGATCATTTGTGTGGAATTAAAAGGAAAGAGCGGCAGACTTTATTTTTCCGAAAATGTTTTGAATAATTCCGTTCAGATACCTAATGCGCAGGGAGCGGATACTTGTAATGATACGGAGTTGTCCCTCATGCTTACTTGTGACAAGGATATAAAGCTTGTGCAGTTATCTCAGGATATGCTGTCAGACGACGGAAAACTGATTGGGCATACTTATCATTATAACGGAAACGTTGCGGAAAGTTCTGCTGATGATATACACATTGTTATTACAATATGGAATAGTGATAGAAAAGTGTTATCCGAGGAAGAATTTATCGCAGAATGCTTTTATAAGTATTTATCCGAAAAAAATCGGTATCTTTTCAATTATGTTTCGGACAGTCTTGTTGCGGAGTATTACAATGAATTGGAAAGAAAATATGCATCAGGATTTGATTATCAGTCGTGGTACAATGAAAAAATAAAAACTGCCGAATCAGCATTAGATCAATACAAGCTTGTTTTTGCACTTTTGCTCAATTATGACAAGCATTGCAGCGCATCAAATCAGCTTAAATATTTTGTTTATAAAAATATTGTGATCGTACTTGGAAAAAAACAATGGAACGAGGAAAAGCTTACGGTAGGAAGCTGTCCGTTCCAGAAAATCAGAGGAATTATATTAAACGATACCGAACTGAAAGAGTTTAATAATGTTTACGGAGAACTAAGTTCTGCTGCACTGTTTTCAAACGGAACATTAAAGGCAGCGGCTTCATATGCAAACAACCTTTCAAAGCTTAATATAAAAGCAAACAGGGGGTTGAATTTCGGCAATATAGGCTTGGAGGTATTTGCAGAAGAAAGCCAGCAAAATGATGTTATAACTAACAGCATTAAGGAAGCGGACAGCGGCTTGGCAAGTATTCTTATTTTCCCGGAGCTGTCTATAAACAGAAATATGCTGAGTACCCTTGAAAATAACCTTAACTCTACTTCAAATCTGAATCTTGTTGTGGCAGGAAGTTATTATAAAGGAAATTCGGGCAATGCATATAAAAATGTGTCTGCCATATATGCAAAGGTCGGCGGGAAATGGAAAGTTATTACCGAATACAGCAAGCTGATTCCTTTTACTATGGGTTATACTGAGAAAATAGCCGATGCCTACGGAATTGATAAGAAAAAATATCCTGTGAATCAATATAAGCTGCTTGTCGAGGATATTGAAATGAACGACAATATTACCCTGCTTCCATATAAGGACTGCGTAGTAGGCATAGCAATATGCCGTGACGCAATGGATTTGCTGGATTCGCATAACCCTTTGCATAAGTATTGCGATTTTGCAGATGTAATGCTTGTAATTTCCGACAATGCAGGCGACAGCAATATGTTTGTAGGAACTGCGGAATGTCTTGCAAGGTGGCATAACTGTGCTACGGTCTATACAAATTCCATTCATGAAGCGCTTACGAATCCCGATAAGATCGATAATCATCTGGAAATTTCCTTTGCTCTTTATCCTTATAAAGGCAGTAAGGTTTCAAGCTCTACATCGGTAAGCGGAGAAATAAGCTACGCGGAAGAACCGTTCAAAGCAGCAAATTTTGATCCGAATATGGTTAGTATCATATACTCTCCGGGAATTAAATACGGCACGTTGGACGAAAGCAAATACTGCAAGATTTATGAAATTGCTGCGGCAAAATAAGGAGGCTATTATGAAAAGAGAATTTAATGTACCTATTCCCAAAGGTTACTTTATGTCTTGGTTTGTAACAACTCAGGCAGCCAATAAAATTACGGTGACCTTAAAAGATGATTCAAAAGAATATTTTTCCGCAAGCAGGCAAAGCACTAACATTGATCCTCCTCTTGCGTGCAGTTACAGTACCATTTACGGAAATAATTTAAAAATTACGGTCGATATCCCTAAGTCAAGCCAAATTCTCGGAGGACCTCATTCAAATGATATTACTACCGATGACGGAACCGTTGTAGGAAAAGAATTTAACCTATGTCTTGAGGATTCAGGCGACAAGGACTATAATGACGTTGCCATCAGTATCATTGCTTGGAAAAGCAAGGGCTGATGATAGTAAATCACTTGCCGGAATGTAAACCCTCAAGGTTTGAACAACGGCAGGTGATTTTTTTAATTCCTGTTCTAATATAGTTTATTTGGCAACAATAACAGGCTGTAAAGGAGGAGCTGTCTTGGGAAAAATTGAATGTATGTGCAATGAAAATGTGTGTATAAGGTCAGCCACAAAGCTTATGGAACAGCTTAATGTACATGAGAAAACCGACGCTGCGGCATTAGATTCCTGCATTCGCAGTATCGTAGCTTTCGGAAACGATAAGGTGGGAATGCAGCTGGCAGCAGAGACGGAGGAGCAAAGTATTTTGCTTTACCGTCCCGAACCTGTTGACAATTCAATAAGGTGCATACCTGTCGCTCTTAAAGGTCACGATGTTGCCGCGGGGGTGGACGCGGACGGAAGAATATGCTTGTTTGCGGTAAAAGGCGACCGTCTTTACCGCATTCGTGAAAAGGCTCCTTACAGCGGTCAGTTTTCAAACGCAGAGGAGCTTCCGGTTACCCGTCCCAACTTGGACAGCAGGATCGCGGGTCTGACGCTGCATCAACTTTCGGACGACAGTTATAATCCGTTCGTTCTTGCGGTTATTCTCAGTACTGCGGACAAAAAATACAGTCTGGCTCTCCATTACTGCAATTCGTCGGAGAGCAGGCTTTTTCCCGTTCCCGTAACCACAAAATGCTTTACATTTTCGGGAGACAAAAGGTCAGAGCTTAAGCTTCATGTTATAAAAAATAATTATGGAATTTATGATGTGGAAACAGGCAGGGCGGAAAGCAGTATTCCGGTAAACCGAAGCGGAGGCATCGCAGAGGCCGAAGCTGTGAAATATATAGACGGGAATACCTTTGTGCTTTATAAGGACTCAGGCGTTATGAAGATCTCCGCGCTGACGGACAGTTATGACGGCAGCAAAAAAGAGCTCAGTGAACTGTTTGCAGCTCCCGATATACATTGCTTCAACGCGTGGGGAGATAAAAACAGCGTTTCGATAGCAGTACATACCGATATGATCTGCCGCGGCGAAGCAGAGCTTTCCGACGGCGTATGGAACGCAGGCTCACTGAGCCCATTGGCAAATTCCGCATCAATGCTTTCAGCGGTAAAGTATAACGGCGCAATGCAGCTGTTTTATGTTACAGATAAGGACAATCTGCTTCATCGTCTGGAAGATATGGAGGGTGCAAATTGGGACGAAACCACCTATGATACATCAGGGGCGGAGTCTGTTACAAGGCAGCCGTGCTATTCGACCGAACTGACCTTCACCGACCCGAAGCATAAAACTGTTCCGCTGTCGGGGATAGAGGTGACGCTTACTGCCGAATCCCGTACCTATGTGGAAACCGCGGAAGGAATTTCAATGATAGATGAAAAAACGTCTGTAACTACCGTAACGGACAGTCAGGGAAAGCTTTTCTTCAGGCAGTACTCTTCCCGCCTTGACGTACCGACGATATATGCAAGCGTATCCGGCGATCTTTTGGGAAGTGACGAGCAGCTGAGCTTTTCACAGTTTTCGGACGTTTATGACCGCATAGGAAAGGTGGACGGAGACACTCTGCTTTCCGCACAGCAGTTTGATTCCAAAACCTCCAAGTATGATCCGCTCATATCCAAAGACGAATACCGAACCAAGGGCAACGCAGATCAGCTTGCAATGGGTATTCAAAAGCTTGTCGGCAGCTTGAACTGTGCAAATACAGGTGTAATGCAGCTTCGGAAAAGTAATGATCTGCGTCAGAGCGCAATGTTCAAAAATACCGATGATCTTCCGTCATGGCGTTTGCAGTTTATGGACGACGGAAGCATTGTTTACGAAGAGCTGACGGGCTTGCAGGCAGAGAAAATAATCAGCGGCTTCAGCGGTGAGGACGGTTTGGGTCTCCCTAAATGGCTCACAAAAATAGGCGATTTTTTCCGCTCGGTGGTAAAATCCATCGTCAGGGTATGCGAGGTTGTGGTAAACGGAATAAAAGCGATGGTACGATTCGTTCTTAACGGAGTTGAAATGGTGTTTGAAACCGTTCTGAACGTTGTACAGGACGTGCTTAAATTCGTGGAGATAATTTTTGCTCCCGTACTGGTGCTTTTCAAGGACATTTTCCGCTGGCTTGCTTCTCTTTTCGGCTGGAATTATGTGCTGTACACCAAGAAGGCGATTTCGGGAATGATCGAGCTTCTGCTGGACTGGCTGCCGCAGAATGCGTCGGAGCTAAGCAGCTTTATGTGCGGAAAGATCGAAACGGCGCAGAAAAAGGTGGACGAGTGGATAGATGAGATCATTGAAAAAATAACGCCGTCAGGCGGGGTGATGAGTTATTTTGAAGGCGAGATACCCGATGAGAACGAACAGTACCTATATGAGATCAGCAGCGACCCTATTCAGGCAAAATTCAAAGAGGCGCTTGCTTCCGATACGGACGCAGACTCGATCATGCTGCTTCTTGATGATGAAACTACAGAGTTTGATGACTTTTTCGCGGAATTAAAGGGCTTTATAAACAGTCTGTCAGACGGCGGCGCCTTTGATGAGGCAATGAATTATTTCAAGTCCGCTTTTGATAATATGGACAATTTCTTTTCATTTCTGCTGTCGGGCATACTTTCCGCCATAAAAGCGCTGATCAATCTTGTACTGAGCGGCTGTGCCAAGATAGTTTCAGGTCTGTTTGATGCGCTTTCCGCACTTTTATCAAAGCTCAGGGAACTGGTCACAGCGAAAATATCCATTCCGCTGCTGTCGGAAATTTACAGCTGGATATCCGATGATGATCTGACGCTCCTCGACCTTGCGGCATTGCTTGCCGCTCTTCCGACTACGCTCATAGGCAAGCTTGTACTCGGTTCCGCTCCCTTTGCTTCGGAAAAGGACAGCGTTGAATTTGTGGAGCGGCTGAGAAAAAGCATGAAATTTACGCCGTCCGAACCCGTATCCGAAAGTGCTGAGGTATCGGAAGAAAATCTGTCGGATAATGACGAGTTTATCTTAAAGATCGTTCTTACCATGAGCGCTCTGCATTACGGCGCGGTTAATTTTGGTCTGGACGCAGCTTCGATCGGCGGAGGAGACGAAACGAGCTTGGGAAAGGCTGCCGCCGTAATATCGCTGCTGCTTGAGGGAACGTGGCTTATTACATCTTGTCCGGCGTTTTACGACAGCAGTACCTCCACCGAAGCGCAAAAGGGCTACAGCTGGGCTATGTGGGGAGTTTTTATTATAGGCATGGGAATCGACACCGCATTTTTTATCATTCAGAAAAAACACGTTGACGCAGAACAAACAGGCAGATGGTTCACCACATTTTACGGAGCGGTTCACTTTCTGACTGCTCTTGTAGGCGGAAGCGGGCAGTGGCTTGACGCCTGCACTACCTGCGGAGAGGTTTTTTGCTCTGTGGTGGAAATGAGCAGGTGTATGCTGAACTTTGAAAGTCTGTGCAAAGCGGCGCTTATAATCGACGCCTGCGGAATGATTGCCATTGCAATAACCAACGGGCTTTCTTTTGCGTCCAACAGTGAAGAGGAAACACGGTTTCTTGTTGACAACGGCAATACGCAGGCAATTACAGTTTAACTAAAAATTATAAGGAGGAGTAATTATGGCTGAAGTATTAAAAGAACCTTTTCTGCGTCCCAATATCAATAATAAGGGAACTCTGCCGGACGGCAAGGAATCCACCTGTGAATGTCCGGACATCTGGTGCGCGGGAGATACGCCCATATTCGATTTTCAGAAAAAACTGGCGGACGATTACGATAAAGCCTCTGATACGCAGTATGTAAGAGGACACGACAACTATTTCTATCTGAGAATGAAAAACGGCAGCGAAAAAGAAATAAAGGATATGTCGGCAAAGCTTTATTACGCTAAAGCTTCTGTTATCAACTGGCCCAGCGAATGGAAGTCTGTTCCCGTAGAAAATCAGGACGAGGGAGATACGGTCAATTCCTTCGGCACTGTGGCAGCGGGAGCTGTGGGCGTTGTCAAGGCTCCGTTTATTCTTGAAAGAGATCTGGCGGTCGATGAGAACTATTGCTTTATCGCTCAGATATACTCCGATTATTACCCAAATCTCAAGCCGGCGGGAGACAGCCCGCTTTACGTTTCATCTTTGCTGAAGCAGCATTTGCTGTGGGGACAGCAGAATATGGCAGCGGTAAGCGCAGGAAATGTTCCTCAGGTGGACATTACACTCCATATTACTTTTCCCGCGGAATTAACGGCAACAGGAAATCTCTGGCTGCTGTCGCTGCATACGGAAAATGCCGATAAGCTTGATGTTGAAATACGCAACAGCCGTACAGACGACGAGGGCAAGGAAATAAAGCTGGAAAGACAGAGGGCAAATGAAAATATGCCTATTGCGGGACGCTTTGTTCTGAACAAGGGCTACAATTCGCAGGTGAGCCTTTATGTTTATCTCCCCGACGGTTATGTTGTTACCGGCAATGAGCGGTTTAGACTGGATATGGGCTATATCGTCAATAACGAAGAGCGTGAGCGGGCACAAAGGATGGGGCTTATATCTTCTGAATATGATCTGGACTTTCTCGGCAGCGATGAGTCGGTGATAAATGTGGGCAAATATGTTATGTGCCTTAAGCCGTAAAAATAAGGAGGAAATATGGCAGTTCAGATGAAAGCGTCGTTTGACCCCGCTTATATAGCGGTAAACCGTTCGGGACAGAGTGTTGTGCTTACCTTGACAAACAGCGGAAGCGAGTCAATAGACTTCAGAGGGTCTGACGACAGTAAGGTCCGTGAAGCTCCCGACGGCATTGATATGTTCCTGTCCTGCGGCGACGGAGGAAGCGAGCTTTGCACAAAGGATAATATGGGTCTGTTGAAAGCTGTTTCAAAAACGGGAAACTGGGACGCCGTATTTAAAAGCGTTCACGGCTCCGTCTATGAGTGGACATTCAGACCGCGCAAATCAACTTTTATTGCGGCGGGAGAGTTTATCAAAATCGAAATCGGCTCTGTCAATACAAACGGAGCATCGGGTACCGTTCCGGTCAAGTTCATACTGCATACAAGCAGTTCAGACTGCAATTTTTCGGCAGACCTGAACAAAATATGCGCTCCGGAAATAACAAGGCTTTCGGCTAAGGTCACAAAAAATCTGAACAGACAGCAGTTTGTTCCTGCCGATACCGTACTCGGTTCGGAAAGCGAGGGCTTTCAGGCTATGCCTTATGTATGGCCGCCTCCGCCGCCCGAGCCGAAGCACAAAAAGATGGTATGCGTTGAGTGGGAGACCAGAAACGCCGTCTCCTGCTCTTTAAGATGCGGATCGGGTATATATTCGCAGCTTGCTGCATCGGGCAGCACTGTTATCAGCGCGGACGAAGATGCAGACAGCGTTACGCTTACGGCGTACAGTGAGCATAAAGCTGTCTTTACCGAAAAAACAGTATCAATAGAGAATTAAAGCAGGTAAAGTTTTGTTTTCCTCACATCGAATGAAACTCGATTTAAGTTCGGAATTTTGCTGACGCAAAACTCCGGATGACATTTATGTCATTTTAAACATACGAAAGAGGAGGACACATTTTCCATAACGGGAAAATGGTCATAATTATGGATAACAAATTAAAGGTATTTACATGGGAGCTTACTCAGCGCTGCAATCTCAGGTGCAGTCACTGCGGCTCGGACTGCACGTCGTCTATTTCGGAAAAAGAGCTTGATAAGGACGAGGCGCTTCATGTCGCAAATGATTTATGCGCCTTTGAGATCGGGAAAATGGTGTTTTCGGGCGGAGAACCGCTGCTTTGTCCCTATTGGAGGGAACTGGCTCGGATATTCGGCGGAAAAACAGAGCTGGGAATGGTCACAAACGGGACGCTTGTTACAAAGGATATCGCAAGGGAACTGAAGATGTACGGATTTTCCCTTATTTCCGTCAGCATAGACGGCATGGAGGAAAGTCATGATCTGAGGCGGGAAAAAGGGAATTTCAAGGTCTGCATGAACGCTGCCGCGAATATCACGGGCGCGGGACTTAAAGCCGGAGTGAATACCACCGTTACCAAGGATAACATCGGTGAACTGCCCGAAATGTTTGAACTTCTGCGAAGCATAGGCGTAACATCATGGCAGATACAGCCTGCTGTTCCGAGCGGACGCATGAAAGACCACAAGGACAGGCTGCTGACGGCAGACGACATATGGACATTGATCCAATTTGCCCATGACCGCAATTCCTTGGCAAGATCCCCCGCAATTTTTTTGGCGGAAACAATAGGCTATTACAGCATGATGGAGACCCGCGCCCGACAGCTTGCTTACGGCTGGGATAAGCTTCCCGTATGGAGAGGCTGTCCCGCAGGAACAAACTCAATGGGAATTTTGTCCACAGGGGATATTGTGGGATGCATTTCGCTCCGTGACAGGTCATTCAAGGAGCGTAATGTTCATGATCTTTGGCGTGAAGGTCTGACTGTCCTTGATTATTGGAACAGCTCCGGCGCTTTCCGTTGGCGGCGCGGATTATCACCGGAAAAATTAAGCGGGAAGTGCGGCAAATGCCAATATGCCGCCTGCTGTTTGGGCGGGTGCAGCAATGTCAGGTTTTGTTTCAGCGGAACGGTGGAAAGCAGCAATCCCATGTGCGTTTACAGCTCGGAATTTTGAATTAAAGTCACAGATCGAACCTTCACCTGCGTTTTTGACGGTTTATACAGGAAAGGATAATCAGCAGGGAAAATAGATAAAATGAAAAAAACGGCAGTCCCCACACGGCGAAAAGCTTGTGGGGACTGTTTTGTCCTAACTTTATTCACAATTTATTTACTCATTGAAATATTACTATTTTGTGTATATTGGTTGATATTATTTGAAGTATATGGTATAATTACATTATTATGTTCCGATAAAAAATGTTTGCAAAAAGGAGCAATACGATGAAAACAAAAAATACTTTGTATCATATCATATATGGCGTTATGCTGACACTGTCAATATGTGCTGTCGCATACCTTGTGCTGCGTTTCAATTATTTGTCGGTCAGCGATACGGAATTTTCATATGATGCCGCTTTTGATACAGGCTGGCATACCGCGGACAGTTCGGAAGAAATAACTATAGAAAAGCTGCATAAACTGGAGTGCGCCGTTCCCTATGAGGAATTCAGCATATTCAATACTCTCCCCGAGGACATGAGCGGCGGCTCGGCATTGTTTTTCAGAAGCAAAAACATTTTCTTTTCGGTATATGTGGACGGCGAGCTTGTCTGTGAACCGCAGACAAACGAAAGTATTTTTTACAACAAATCCTTGGGTACTCACTGGAACTGTATTGACTTGTCCCGTGAGGACGAGGGCAGGGAAATAGAAATACGCGTCTGTACGGTATATAAAAGCGCAAGAAGCGGTATCGACAATATCTACATAGGCAGCTCCGGAGGGGCGGTGCTCAACATCATCGGCGAAAGAACGGTAGCCTTTATTACCTGTGTGCTGATGCTGTTTGTGGGACTGCTGCTCATCGTAGCCGATATACCCGTCAATATACAGTCCAGAAAAAATCACGAGCTTTTGTATCTGGGACTGTTTTCGATAAGCGTTGCGGTATGGTGTCTGTCTGAAACCAATCTTATACAGCTTTATTTTGGTGACAGCCGCGCCATGCAGATAGTATCCTGCGGTTCTCTTATGCTTATACCTATACCCCTTATGCTGTACCTTGACACCGCATTCGGGTTTATACATAAACCCGTGCGTCCTGTGATGTGTATTTTATCTGCGTCGGAATTTGCTCTCTGCTGGGGTCTGCATTTGCTTGGCATAGCCGATATCCATGAAACTCTTACTTTATCGCATATACTCCTTGCAGTATCTGCGGCGATTCTTGCATTTACAATGATACGCTGTTCCGTTTTCGTCAACGCCAATCATACAAAAAATATCTACCGCATTTTAAGAGGCATAGGTCTTTGCAGTATAGCGGTGGCTGCATTTATCGACATAATCAGATACTACACGGGAGCGGGAAGCGACAGCGCGATGTTTGTACGTATCGGACTGCTGATATTCATACTCTGCTACGGCAGCTCCAGCCTTGAAAATACTATAAACGCGGTAAAGCTCGGTATCAAGACGGAATTTGTAAGTCACCTTGCTTATCATGACGGTCTTACGGGAATAGGCAACCGTACCGCATTTGAAGAACATCTTGTGGAGCTTGAAAAGGTAAAGGACAATGTTTCCGCAGTGGGTATCGTTATGTTTGACGTAAACGACCTTAAATATGTAAACGATAATCTGGGACACCGCTACGGCGACGGTATGCTGATAAAAAGCGCTGAAATAATACAGTCTGCCTTTGAGAACCTTGAATGCGAATGCTTCAGAATAGGCGGCGATGAGTTTGCCGTGCTTCTCAGCGGCGATAATGTAGAGGAACGCTATAAGACGGGAATAGAGGCGTTTGCGGAAAATGTCAGGGAGCATAACGATCTCCCCGACAAGGAATTCAGGATAAGCATTGCGCACGGATTCTGCTCATATGATAAAAAATGCGGACTTAAAAAGCTTATGGACGTATATCAGCGTGCGGATATGAAGATGTACGAAAACAAAAAAGAAATGAAAGCAAACCAGATACGTCCCGAAGAATATTATAAGGATATAATGAAAAACAAGAAGCAAACAGCGGCGACATAAATAAAATGTACAGAAAATAACAAAAGCGGAAAGTCATAATACGGCTTTCCGCGTCTTTTTTTCGGCAGCCCGGATTGGCAGCCCCTATCATCAATATTTCTCCATATAAATATTTTTCCCAAATTCATACGCCGTCTGCAAATGGTTCGTTTTATCGATCTGAGGCTTGCCGTTGGTATCTCCGCAGCCGCCTGCAAGAACTGTCCCAAGGTCGTTGAAGCCGATATAATTTACAAGCGTAAAATTGTAATATGAGACTGCCTGCTCGAATGTCCAGAAAAAATCGTCCGCCGAAGTCATAAGCAGGGCGCAGTCCTTTATCGGGTATTTTTCGTACCTGCCCAAGGGCGGAGAAGCGTCCTCCTCCGCTATGCAGTAAAACCTTTCGATAAACGCTTTTATCCGTGAGGAGACCGTCCAGAAATAAAGCGGCGAAGCAAACACGATACAGTCCGCAGCCTTTATTTTCGGGACGATATCGTTAAAACAATCCTTTTGGACGCAGGGCTTTCCGTATCGGCAGGCGTTGCACCCGAGACAGCCCTTGACTTCATTTTTAACAAGTGAAATAATTTCGACCGAGTGACCGCTTTCCTCCGCGCCCTTTGCAAAGGAATTTACAAGCTGCGCCGTGTTTCCGTTCGGTCTTCCGCCGCCCAGGACCACAAGAATTTTTTTCATTGACACCGCCTCCGAACAGGAATTTATTTTACAGTAATTATATCGCATACCCGAAAAAATGTCAATCGGTTTATGCTTTCGGGTTAATAGTCTGAATATAGATTTTTACCCGTCAAACCGAATTATCAAATGTAAATCCGACCGCATTTTTTTCTGCTGCGTCAAAGGTATTGTATTTTCCGTTTGTATACTCGGCAACGACTTTCCCCCAAAACTTTTGAGCGGGCAGGTTATTTGACCACTGCGATATTTCCCAGCCTCCCGGAAACATATCAAAAATTTTCACAGCAGCTGTTTTGCCTACTCCCTTATGACGGTATTTTTTCATAACAAAAAATTCAGCTATATTGTGAGGGTCAGACAGATTATTATATTCACAGCAGGACCGCACTAAAACTAATCCCGCAAGCTTTTCATCGACCCTGATAAAGAACGGATATCTTCCCTCCTCATTCCAATAGTCGTCAATGTGAGAATAGCCGAAGTATCCGTATTCATTTATATCATTATCAGAAAACTCGGAAAAATCGTAACTGTACAATTCCATCATCTGAATAAAAACAGATTTTTGTTCAGGCAGTATAGGTTCAATACTAATATTCATAAATATTCTCCAATAACTTTATATTTGACAAACTAAAAGTATTTTAACATCAATTGTTACATATCTGACAGCCAAAACAGGTCAAAAAAGCATTATGCCTGTTTTATTGATTATAGCATTTTTCCCGTAAAAAAGCAAGAATATCGCAAAAATCCGATACAACAGGCTGTCAGCCCAAAGTATCGGATCTTTGTTTCATGGAAAATCGAATATTGTATTATTTGGGGAAATGCTGTCCCGAAAGCGTTGCCGTTATTGAACGGTCAAGCCGTTTCTTTCGGCACATTAAACACAGCATACGGAAAATCTCCGCTCAGACCACGCCGTTTGGTTCGGTTCGGTCAATTGATATTTCAGTAATATATGTACGGATCCAAGGTGCTTTTGCTCTCCTCTATATATGAAACAGCGGCAGCCTTGTCCTGTCCTGTACTTCCGTACAAACCGCTAAGACAATCACGGGCATCTGACTTTCGGTTTGCATCGCTGCAATTTATATACAGCTGAAGCATTGACTTTATTATAGGATGCTTGTAGTTAGAGGGGAAAGTTACTCCGAATTTCCTTTCAACGCATTCTGCTACATCCGGTTGATAGATGATCGCTCCACGCCGGATACGTTCTGTAAGCTCACTAAGAACATCGTTCATTTTTTGTGCCAAATGACTCATAAGACCTCTCTCATGTATAGCCGCCTGTCTTATGATCGACTCCGCAGCTACACGAGCGCCCATGTTGGTGCCGGAGCTTATCTTAGATGCATCAAAATCGGGATACAGCAGTTCCGCAATAAAGCTTCTGCCGTCCTGCCAGTTGCCTGCTTTATTAAAAATATGACCTTTACTGCTTTGATTGGTTATATCCATCCATGCGATCTCCGTATTGCTGCTGTTATAAATAACTATATCCGGACGAGTACCGCCCTGCGTGACCTGAAGCCTTACTCTGTATCCTGTCGGTACTGATGGGTTCCCCGACGCGATACTTAAATTCACATACTCTTCGACCGCATAACCGTATATTGCCGGCATAAAAGTGCTCTGTCTTCTTGTACTGATAAACCGAAAGGCTGTGTCATACCACCGTTTAAATTTTACTGTTGTTAAACCGGAATAATTGTTGAAATAATAAAGATCACGTGCTGCACGTTCAGCCACATTTGCAACCTGAGCGGCATAGTCTGTGACCGCTGTTTGCTCACTTCCGGATAATGTGTCATGGTGAATATGAATACCCATATCAGCTTCCGGAAACAGGTTCGATCACTGACGCGAAAATGCTCGTAAGCTTCGCCATACCCTCGGCGGGCGGCTGCTGAACGGCACGCGCGAAAATGTCGTATTTAGCGGAATGATCGGACGTACGGGTATTTGAGGACGACGTGGTGACCTTTCCGGAAATATTTGCGTGGAAGCCCCACTTGCTGAATCCCGCCTCTGCTGTTGCCTCTGCGGAGGTGTCGTTCTTCTGCGTGTTTACCTCCTTGATCTCCATGGTAAAGCGCACTGTAGCCTCGTCCATTGTAAATGCGGGAACGGGAACAAGTGAAAGTAGCGGTGCGGATACCTTGATATCCTGCGTTTTTGCATCGCCGTTTCCGTCAACGATCATTCTCTGGAGATTGAAGTCAATGGAGTTGATCTCCTTATGCTCCTTATCCTTGAACGCAAGTCTGAACAGATTGTCGAGATAAACTCTGCACAGCTCCGCCTGACCCTCCGCTACCGCCACGATAGGCGCGCATATAAGCTGGTCGATCGGCAGGCATTCAAAGCTTTTGGAAATTTCATCTGCCATATTTTTTCCTCCTTAAATTGTTTTTGATATATTCTGCACCACCCTTGATATCCCTTCGGCGCTGTCAGTAACGTTAAAGACGAGCTCGATCTCGCCTGTGCCGTTAACTTGATCGGTCTCCGGTTCTTCAAGGGAGTTTGCCGTATTTAAAACGGGAGCGTTTATGTCAGCCATAATGCTGCCGCTGTTGTCAGATGTAAGACGCGTCCTGACCTTGAATGTGATCTTGTCCAGGTGTACCTGTCTGTGATGCGCAAGCGCCACCAGCGGTATTTCCGCCGGTGCGGTACGGTTTATATTGTCCGAGCAGGGCATGACCACCTTTGCGGTGATCGGTTCAAAGCCCTGCGGTATGCTGTTCGTATTGCCGGAGGACGCCGGCATTGCCGTATTGGGGTCTTTAAAGTAATCAAAGAAGCGTTCAATGGAGTGCTGCTCGATCCCTTGCTGCGCCTTTGAGACAGATATTCCGATCGCTTCGATCAAACTGTGTAAATTCAAACTTCAGCGCCTCCGTTCATTATTGGGAAAGTCTGCATATTCTGTCATCGGATACGGAATATTTTTTTTGCAGTACCTCCAGGTCGCTGCCTACCTCCACGATAGCGTGCTGACCGGAGTTTTTGGACGGAGACCATACCGCATAGCGTCCGACCGTCACCTGTTCGTTGCTGATGATAGCGTTTTGTTCCGCGCCAAGATCTGTAATAAAAAACTTATTTTGCATTAAATCGTTCCATTTGTTCATAGCTTATCCCTCCTTGCAGCTTTGTTGTGCCTTTTGTCATATTATAGCTTATATGCGTGGAAAATGTCGGTAATAAATTTTGACTTTTAAAAAATCTGTACGGCTTCGCGCAGTGCAGATACAGAAGCTTTTTCCGTCCCGTAAACAAAATTTGCCGCCGTCACTGTAGACGGCGGCAAAGGTAAGGGCTCAGCTTTCAGGCGAATAACAGCGCAGAAACATCTTTCACCTCGGAAACAAAATTACCCGTGCTTGCTATAGACGGCGGCAAGCAAAAAGGCTCAGCCTTTCGTGCAAGCTTTATGCCAAAACAGGTTCTCGTCTCGGGAACAAAAGCTGCCGCCCTCGCTATAGACGGCGGCATGGGTAAAGGCTCAGCCTTTTATTCTTGTCATCAAAAGCGGAAGTCCCATTCCGTCAAGAACCTCATTGACTTCCGGAAGTATTTCTCCTCCGGCATTTGCGTATGTATCAACAAACCATTTCACTACCATGTCTGCGGCAACGCTTTTCGACAGACAGTACCCATATTTTCTGAGTATGGTTTGCTGCTCGTCAAGGCTCATATTCAAGGAAAGCATTATTGCCATAAGCGCCTGTTTTGTAGGGATTTTTTTTATAATGCCTCAGCATTCTTTCGCTTATCAGCGCATTTGCGCTCAGCTCGCAAATTTTTCCGCAGTATTTAAGCGTCTCCATAAGGCTTCCGCCTTCGGAATAAAGAGACAGACCCGCGCTGTTTGCCAGCTTTTCCGCTTCATCGCCTGTCAGTCCGAAAAGTTCCCGAGCGCCGCGGACAACACGAAGTATTGAGCTTCCCGATTGTGTGCTGTCGCAATGGATTTCCCAATACGAAACGTTCTGTTTTGAACAGCCGAGCATGGAATAAATTTCGCTCAGGTTGATATTGTGTGTGTGTTTGTAAGCCTTTGCATATTGGCGAAGCATTTCCGCAAAGCCCGCCGCAAGCTGAATATTCCGTTTTTCCAGCCATTCACTTATGAATTTGTAGTTGCGCACAAGCGACCTCCGTTTCAATATTTTTTTATCGGCAGTGAACCGTTATCTTTAAAATTCTCAGCCGGAATTAACGGTTCACGCCTGATATTGTTTTCATTAATTACTCCTATTTTGTTAATATTGATTTTTAATACAACAATAATACCCATTATCCGACAGTGACCGGTATTTATTATACAACATTAACGTAAATATCGCAATATAAATTTATCAAAAAATATTAAATGTTTTCATAATTCGCCAAAATGCTGTAAATAACTTCCGCATTATTCATAATAATGTCAAAAGCAGTATAC
>CAMWVO010000003.1 GCA_947177695.1 uncultured Clostridia bacterium | reverse complement strand
ATATAGATTAAGCCGATTATACTGTCGGCAAGTAGACCTTAAAAAAGGGTATAAAAATAGCGCCCTGTCCTCCAACAATTGGAGAACCGAACGCTATAATTATTAAATTAGAACATAGAAGAACCGCCTTATTATGGGCGGTTAAGATAAATCGCTATACGGACATTTATCGCATATCGCTTCATTTTCTGCGTTTTTATCAATGTCAACTTCGGGAATTGATTCAATTTTGAACCCCGCAGTAAAAGACATAACGATCTCATAACATATGTCAGCAGAAATATTCTTTTTACATATGGGGCAAAACCTATCCGCATATAAGCGATCATTTAAGCTTATTTCCGCCATGCTTTTACCTCCTCAATAATTTTCATTGTTTTATCGTCAAAATCAACACGGCTCCAAGTTGTTTTTGCAATCCAGTCTACTCCGCTATAACCATTTGCTTTACTTAAAACAGTTACGCCATTTTCTGAATAATAGACTAAACGCGTACCCTTAAACTGCATTTCGCAAAGGATAGCATTATCAACAAAGCTTTGCAGATCGTCGTCCGTTATGCTGCGTTCCAACATTCTTTTCATTATATGCATAGGGTCTTTAGACCCTTTATCTTCTAAAACGTTAACTACTTTTCGTTCAATCGGTACAACATGACCTTTAATAAGCTTTTGTGATTTTAATTTATCATAAAGTTCAAAATCTGAAAGACTTGCATTTGGAACTGTTTCACGGTATTTGGAGAACAATTGAAGTTTCTTATAATTTTCATCTTTATTATAGAACATTTTTGTGTATTTGTCAATATCGGGGGCATTTTCTTTGCCGATATTTTTAATAAGCGTAGTATAAGAATCATTAACAACTTTTCTCGCCGCCCAAGATGACTTAGAAGCAATACTCCTATCAAACCCATAAACCTGTGTCCGCTCGTTTTGTGTGAGCAAATTGGCTTTCCTGGAAAAAGCGTTGTATTCCTCCCGCTGTCTGCGAAGAAGCACGGATTTTACGGTAAACTGTTCATCATCACCCGAACCCTTTGCGCCTATGATCTCCCGCTTTGTCTTTCGCATAGCGGTTTCCATCTTCCGCTGTTCCTGAGTACATTCGTAATAGGTCAGCGTTTTGCCTCTGTATTCGATAGGCGGCGGGTCAATGTTTTTCAGCTCCTCCTCCGTGTATGTAGGCTTGTCTATTCCGTCAAGGACAGGGTAAAAATCATGGCGGCAGTTCCAGCCTTTCAGTCCCGCGCCCGTGCCGTAGCCTGTCACGTCTACAAGGGATTTGTATTTCTTGGACTTGCCCGAAAGCGAATACCAGCCGCCCTGCCATTCAGCATGATCGGGGCGTGCACCCGCGTGCGCTGTAACTTCCACAATGTCTGTTTCAAGCTCTTCTGCGTTTTGCAGGGATATCTTACCCGTCATTTGAGATACGCCCGTCAGAATAGCCCTGCGAGCCGCTACATCGGCTCTGTTGACGTGTCCGCTTGCGTAATCGACAAAACGTATGCCGCTGTCTGTAAGCGATTTAACGGCGCGTCTGACGGCTGTATTATAATCGAACACTCCGGTGGAGACTTGGAACTGTGCAAGATCAAGGGTTTCTTGATACGCCTCCGCAATAGGCTTAAATTTAACGGAACCGTTAGGGGAGGGGAGAGAAAACCCCATAGACCCCGTAAAGTTCTTTAACTCGCCGGAGGTCTGTTCAATTCCCGCGGAAAGAAGCTGCTGAACATATTCGTTTTCGGCAAGCGGAATAAAATTCTTGCCCGCCTTTTGATATACCTGTGAATAAAAATCGTCGGATACCTGCGCAGCGTCGAAAAAGACTTGCTGTATCTCTTTTTCGGAAAGCTGTGTGTATTCGGCGATTTGCTTTTCTATAAAGTCGTTTGCGTATCCCAGCTCTTTAAGCCGTAATATCTGATATTCGGCAGTATCGGTAACGCCTGCGGTTTTTGCTATTCGTCGGGAAATGTCCTCTAAGAGCGCGTCCTCGAATTTCTGTGTGATCTTGCCAAGCTTTACGGAAATTTCCTGCAATTCCTGAGGGGTCAGTACGGGCATATAATCACTCCGTTTCCGCGCCTGCAAATACGTCTATTTTTGCAAGCTGTTCCCGCGCCTGCTCTTCGGTTTCGCCCTTGACTTTCATTCGGTATTCAACAGGAGGGGCAACTCCCGCCGCAACCTCTTGCAACAGTATTTTCTGCTGTGTCTCACTGTCGGTAACGAGGCTGTCGTCAAATTCAAAGGACTGTTCAACCTTATCTTTAGGAGCAAGCCCGTAAAAATCACAGAGATCGTTAAGGCAGATAAGATATTCCTGCAAACATTTTTGTAAGGATTTCTGTATCGCGCTTACAGTGCAGTAGGAACGCTGCTTCGAGGCTTTTATTTCGGTAGCCGTTTTTTCAGTATCGTCGATTTTGGAAAATGTTCCGAAAGCAAGGCAGGAAAGATATTCAACGTTTCGGAGTATGTAATTCAGACCGTTTAAAAGTGACTGATCGCGTATGTCGGGGGAAAAGGTCTCAAACATATCAGATCTGTCAAAACCTCTGTAAAGCCTCTTTTTGTGCTTCGGGACCTTAAAATCGCCGTCGCGAGGTTCAAGGGCGGTAAAATCAGCGTTAACTGCAAGTTCCGAACCGTCAAACTCCCAAATTAAGCGGGAATATTGGTCGTCCGCGTCCTTTATCGCGTCCAATGCGTTTGAAAATATGGATACACCGAGAGGGGAGCTGTCGTCAATAATATTCGCCCCCGGCATTTTAAAATAGCAGAAAAGAGGACGATTGAAGTTTGTCAGCGCAACTTCAATCGCAAGCTCTGACCATTCGGGCACGGAGCTTAACGGAACCTGCCTGCCGAGTGTGCTATTATTATCGGAAAGATACGCCGCATTCTTCACAATGTACAGGCTTTTTGTGTAATCGTGAGTTTCAAGCCGTGTGTAGAACTTTTTTCCGACAACCTTGCGTTCCGCAAAAATGCAGCCGGTAATATTGCCGCTGCTGTCAAATGCCGTGGGGAAAAAGCTGTCCGCCTGAACATATGCATGTGTAGCATAACCGCCCGAAAGATACGGTTTAAGCATTACCCCGCCTTTTGCACAGGCGTATTCGGTGTAAACGGAAGCGTCAGAAATAAGCTTTTTATATGCTTCGGAAAGATATTCCGCCCGCTTGCCGCCTGTAAGCTCAGACTTAAATTCCAGCGTTACAAGCCGCGCCATTTCTTTTGCGATCGCAGAGGGCAAATGCATTCCCTTGTAATCGTCCGTAAGCCACGGAGACCGGTTCTTATAGCAATCCGTCCAAAGCTTTATAGCGTCTGTCATACTTTGGGATACAGCAATATCCGCGCTTACTTTGTCCTTTATCTCTCTTGAAAACAACTTTTTCACCGCCTCTGCTATCTGAGTAATAACGTTCATTACTTGCCTCGCTTTCTCCATACTGGGAACATTCCGTAACGTACCGCGTCAATGTGATGGTTGTCCCTGTCGGGGTATCCGCTTATGATCTCGCCCTCCTTGGAGCGTTCATATTCGTACTGCAAAAATTCTTTTGAGGTCTTGGGACACCGTTTGCTGTCAATAACGATCTTACACAGGGATTGCAGCCACTTCATGGAGTATTCGACGCTTCCGGGACCTTTTTCCACACCGCGGCAGAAAAGTCCGTAACTGCGGTAATCCTCCACAGACTTAGGTTCTGCGCTGTCCGCCGTTATCATATCCTGCGGGGTAATGCCGTGTTCTTCTGTAAGAACTTTTGCCGTATCGGCGTTGCCCTTTTTATTACAGTGGCATTCGTCGAATATATATAGTGTGCGCCGAGCAGCGTCAAAATGCATACGGTTAAAGGCAAACGGGTCGGGATACCAGCCCCAGTCAAGACCGTTATATATACGGTCGAACTGCGCGACCTTCTCATTGGAAATATCCTGCACCACAACATTTTCAAAAACATTGCCGCCTGTTCCCGTTGGCACGCCCATGTACTCATGCTCATAGGCGCGGGGGTTCTGCTCTTTGAGGATCTCCGCTTCTGTAAAGAACTGTTCACCCAGCCATTCGCGCGGCACATCAAGGTATGTACTCTTGTGGCACAAGCGATCAGGACGGTTTTCGAGGCTATCCTCATTCGCCCAGTTGGAAACAGATATCGGCGGGTTATAGCTTTCAAAGTTCCAGAACAGCTCGCCGCCTCTCATTGTAGACTGCAATATGGTACGTATTTCGGCACGTCCCGAAAACTGGTCTTTTTCTTCGAAATGGGTTACGCCGATGTACCCGAAAGGCAGCTTGATAGATTTGAGCTTGCCCGCGTCGTCCGCACCGAAAAAAATAATGCGCTGTCCTGTTGGCTTGTAGATAAGCTCCATAGGAGACGTATGCG
The DNA here is from genome assembly GCA_947177695.1 of uncultured Clostridia bacterium. Taxonomy (GTDB): domain Bacteria; phylum Bacillota; class Clostridia; order Oscillospirales; family Ruminococcaceae; genus RGIG8773. Next base: position 16,163 of record CAMWVO010000003.1, on the reverse strand, counting down.
CGGTAAAATATTTATCAACTCCGAGCTTTGATATTGCCCACAAATACTGTGAGTACACGGACGTGCGGAGCGTGTTTGCAACCTTACGCATTACAAGCGCATGGCAATCGGGGTTTCGCAGTATAAGTAAAATGACCTCTATGCTGACGGTCGAGGATTTCAAAGAACCACGCCCGCCACTGAGGTCAAAATGTGTATATAAATGCTGCCGAACCGCGCGGTGAAGTTCGCGGTAAGGCTCGGCTATGATTTCAGAAATACGCACATCAGATATCGTCAATTATACGAACCTCCTCACTCACTTTGTTGTCTTTCTTATCTGCAATGTATTTATCTATCAATATCGCCATGGTAGTAGCTATCTCACGCAACCCTGCAGCTTCGATTTTTTCGGGGCTTTTAAGTTCTTCAAGGTATATGTCAAGCAGCTCGCACACATTGTCCCGTTGATGTTCCATGTACTTTAGAACGTCGGCGGTGTTTTCCTCTTTTTTTTGCTGCGCTTTTTGGGCGAAATCGGCGCAATTCTGGACGATACGTTTAACGGTGTCTTTTGATACTCCGTTTAATTTCGCAACAGCGGTATAACTGCCAAACTGGATATAATCGGCAATAATCTTCTTTTTTTGCTTATCGGTAAGCCTCGCTGCCACTAACACCACCCCTCATTTACATATCAACCTTACATTTCTTAAATTTTTCTTGAAAAGCTTCGATTTTAAGAATATTCCCCCGACATTCTTTCGGCACATTACCGTAAAAAATAATAGTTTCGGGAGAAAGTCGCTTAATCATTTCCTCATAGCCTGCAAAAAACAGTTCTTTCGCTCGGTCATTATTCTGCGTGCCTATTGCCGATATTGCAACCGTCCCGTTTGTAGGTTCGCCATCAAAGCACCATTCAAAACTGTTTTTGTCGCTCCAGCAAATTGTCGGTATAACTTCAATTCCTCGGCTTTCCCAGTACGCCGCACACCAATGCTTGCGGTAATGATTATAAATCTGCATTGCCACAGGAAAATCCATATACAGCGAGAAGTCAGGGGAAAGCACAAAATCGAACTTTTTCAGAACGGGGATATATGTATCAGGTGTACGCCACACCCGCAAAAATTGATAATCGTCAAGAAAAAAGTGTATGCCTTTTCCTGCTGTATCTTTTGCGGATTTGGCATAATTAAAGCCCACAAGTTGCTTAATGTCTGTTCGGTTCGTGCCTTTGATTTGAGGTATATTATACTTTCCTACGCCCTCAAATTGGGAATATTGCAGATTTTCATATATTGATTTGTTTTTTGCGTACATTACAACCTCCAAGTCTTGCCTTTATTTTTCTTTGATGTAACGAGTTGTTTTTCATATTCATTGCGAGCTTTATGCATTTCAGATATAACAGTTTCAATTCGCCTTTTATGCTCTTTCAACGCATCTTTGATTCCTTTTTCTGCGCCTTTTGGAATGCCATAATCCCTAGCTAATGTTGAATTTTCTTTAATTGCATTATTTATTGATTTTAATTCATCGTTCATTGTTTTTAGTGCCGATTCACCTCTCATGTCCTTACTGGCTTTCATTTCATACGCCATTATGCTTTTCCTTTGCTCTGGATTTGTAGAGCTATTAACAGCTTCGTAAAATGATATGTATGTGTAATTAGGGTTGTTTAATTCGTCAGCATACGCCGATTTATAATCAGCATTCCCCTTATTTGTGCCACCACTGCCAAAACTCGACCCACGTCCGCCCATAAAAAGCCTCCTAAAAAACGACATAAAAAATCCGCTTGCTTCAAAACGATACAAGCGGATACGTATAAAAATCTCATTATATCAATTTTAGCAGAAAAGGGGTGACATGTCAAGTGTTTTTTGAAATTTCTTGCAAAGCAATTCCGTGAAGCCGTTTTACGTGCCGTTCAGAGTATCCCAAATCCTCAGCAATCCTGCCCCATGAGTGACCGTAAAAATAATATCGATTAAGAATATCACGGAGCTTGTCGTCTTTAACAAGATAAATAAGCCTGTTCGCCTTTATGTAAGGTTCGGAAAGAGCCTGTGCCGCCTTGTCAGCCTCTGTCTGATAATCGACAGCAGTGCATAAGCTCCGTTCCATGCTATTGCCGTCCCGTTCATGAGTGCCGCCCGCGCTATCGTATCTGACCGATTTACCCGCCATAAGTCGCCGCTCATAGCTGCGCGCCTTGTCTCTGAGGCGTATGTATTTCAGTCCAGCCTCGCGGGCTTCTCTGAGTATCTGCTTTATTTCTTTTACAGACAGCATTGACAATATGCTCCTTTCTTTATGCTAATTGATATAATCGGCAAAAATGTAAGCTAATAGCTCACCCGTTGTGCCTTACCATATCATTCGTTTACCGCACTTTTCACAATAGCCGTCAAAATAGCAGTATGTATACTTCTTGCCGCAGTCGGGGCACTGAAAATAGTCGTTGCCATATCTGTCCTCTTTGCGTTCAACTTCAGGAATTTGCTTTTCCATTATTTTTACCGCCTGCGCAAAGTCCTGCATACAAAGCTGATATTCTTCGACCGCTTTTTTAAAGCGTTCAAACACTTCTGTATCAAGCGTTATCGTTGTTTCGCAACCGTTTGTAACAGTTTTTAATAAAGGCATTTTATTTTCCTCCTATCTTTCCCACGGAAACTCCCGCCGCATATTCTCCTCGCCCACAATGGGGATAAGGCTGTCTTTCATAAAGACGGGTATTTCAGTTTCGTCTGCGGCATTGCAAATACTGTCAATCCACGCTTTTTCAGGAATTACCTTGTTTTTACTGTTTCCTGTTTCTGCGCCGATAATTACCCAACCAAAAATAAACGCTAATGCACAGAACCCTTTTTTCGGTGTGCGTACACCAACTGCATTGATATTTTCCAAAATAGGCTCTACGCTAAGAAACGTTTTTGTTTTCGACGAAAGCTTCCCGAAAGAGTTTACCGCCTTAGAAAACTGCTCGTTATTTGTGGCAGTTGTGCCGTACCACATATTGTTACTGTGCGGAAGCATAAAACGTCTTTCAAGCTCAATATATCTCTGCGGGTTTTTCGTGAGGAACAAGTACCTGTGCTGCGGAGCTTTCTTGCAAGCCGCAAATACAGCCTCTATCCACTCGTCAGGTACCCATTCCCCAAAAAGGTCAGCCATTGAGCAGACAAAAATCGTACAGGGCTTGGTCTGCTTTTGCGGTTCATCAAGGCGGTAGCGGTGCAAGGCAGGCTCAAACCCAAACGGAAACGGCGTGGATTTCAACTTGTCCTCCAGAATGTGGAGACCACCCGGCAGCGGGTTTCCGTCAATAGCCTTTGCGTCAAACCTGTTTGCGATTCTCCTGGCGTAGCAGTATTCACAAGTATGTAAACACCCTGTAACAGGATTCCACGTAAAGTTACACCATTCTATTTTTGTTTTGTTCATTTTACACTCTCCCCTTTCGACATATCGGCAATGCTGAAAACAATGCCCCGACAGTACGGATCACCGTCGTCGAATATTTCAAAGTTTTCGTGTGGTATGTCCGTTTCATAAGCCCAAGAATACCCGTCGCAGTCCCAACAAGCCTTGATATGAACATAATCGGGGCTGCTTTCGGGAATAAAGCTGTCGAACATATCCATATTGTTTGCGATCAAGCCCTCTGCATTGACGTAAATATCTCCACCGCCAAAGCAGCCGACCTCGTCGTCTATCGCCCCGCTGAACTCGCAAAAATCGTCGCTTGCGCCGAAAACAACGACCAGTCCCAAAGCTTCAAGCTCTGTTATTTCGTCGCTTGTAAGTTCATTGCCGTATTCTCTGCCGTCAAGCCGTTCAACCCATTTTTTAACATTTTCATTCATTTCGTTTTCTCCTTTCAATTTTCAGCATTAAGGATTTTCATATCAAATCCGCTTTGAATAAATTTTATCGTCAGCTCTCGATTTACGCTGTTTCCAAGCTTGGAGTAAATCAGTTCCATATCCTCGTGAGTAAAATTCGTACCGAGAAATCTGTTTATTCCGTCCCTGTGATACTTATGGGCTTTATCATTATAAGCATTGTTCTTATAGTGCAGGCTGCTTGAAGCTTCCCTCGATAGCCATTCAAGAAGCTTACCTTGCACTTGCTGCTCCGTTCCAATGCCGCTTAAAATAAAGTACGAATTAACTTTAGGATTTGGGTTTGCCACAAATTCCAAGTTCCTATTGATTATCGCATAAGGGAAAGCCTTAAAAAGCTTTCTCAAAATTTCGTCATTTACCATTTTTATCCTCCAATCATTTCAGTAACTCGGGGGTATCGTAAATGTTTCCGATAACCTCCATTTGACCGCATACCGCAAAATTTTCTTTTCGTGTTGCTTTTTCTCCGTATGCGCCCACGACTATGTTCCACCAAACTTCAAACCCTGCTGTATTTTCGTTGAAAACAACTTTGCCGATTATAGGATTGTTATTAAACTTTTTCACCCGCACAATGTCTCCCTCGAAAACTTCTCTGCCGTTCTTGTCGTTTTTGCCCGTGTACCAACCGAGGGTTGATGGGTCAACTTCGTGCATTATAATAAGTTTTCCAAGTTCTCCGTTGACTTTAACAGCATTTGCAAGAGGGTGTATGTAACACGACTTCCGCGAGTGTATCAGATCACCCTCAACCCATATATTGTTAAATTCCACAAAATCACTTTTGGGCGTTGTTTTTCCTCTGCACAAATTTTTACACATTTTCTTTTCCTCCAGTCATTTACGCGGGTGAAATCTCAAAATTCTCAGGTGTTGCGGGTTGAAGAACAGGCTGAAAAACATCGTTGGAAATGGGCATATCCGCACGACTGAGCATTTGCTTATTGTCGTGGATATTACCAATTTTTGTTGTAGTTTCCCATTCCCAATCGCTAAACGGTTGAATATATCCGTCTGTATTAAAAGCATAACAAAAGTTTTCTTCGTCCCAAATAATAACAGACCTTGCATAATTTGTAGCAGGATACCCCCATTTATCGTCATAATCTTCGTAATCTTCAACAATGTCTCCCACAAAAAGCTTTTCTCCATGTAATTCTTTGCCTGTATATTGTCCAACAGTTTCGGGAATAATTCTGTTATACTGACCGTCAAGACCAATAATGAGGTGAAGCTTCTTTCCGTGCTGATCTTCGGGGAGTTCTACATAGTAGCCCTCTACCCACTTTTCGGTATCTTCCCGCTTGCCGCGGGACAAAAATTTCTCGTTCATTTATTTATTTCCTTTCGTATATATTAAATTTCTCCTTACGCAATATTCCCGCCAGTTTTCTTTTTTATAGCTCCGTCCGTAAACGTATCTTTGTGCAAATTCAAGCTGTGCAGCATTCGGAATAATACCTTTGCTGTCGTTACGTTCGGGTTGTGCATATAAATTAAAACTTCGGTAAATTTCGTTAAGCCGCTGAACGCGGCGATCTGCTTCGTTCAGATCGGAACGCACAAGCAAATAAATAAAAACTCTTGCTTTTGGGATTTTGTGACGGTCAAACATTTCCGCCGCCTTTTCAAAATACGGAAGCTGCAATTCCGTATCGCATGAAAAGCGAATATAATTTATCCAATGCAGCCGCTTTAATATTTTGCAAATATCATCGGTCAGCAGCCGAATGTCCATACCTTGATTAAGGTCAATACGGTATTCAGTATCGGCTATTTCCGCAAGCTGTTTAATACCGTAATCGCAGGCAAGAATGTTGTTATCCATAAGCACGAGCTTGTCCGTATCGGGACGTACAAGCTGCCGCCAGTTACGATAGGGTCTGATAGCGCCCTCTTTCCGTGGTACATAGCACCACGGACATTTATTCGGGCAGCCTCTGGTAAGAAACCCGATCGCATAATCACAATTCGGATAAATGGAGTAGTCGGGGAACATCTCGTCGATTTCCTCAGGAAGTTAGGTGTATTATTTCCGCCTGTTCCATATTGTGCAGTAGCCGTAGGAGCAACATCTAACGGACCGTTATATCTGCTGTCTCTTCTATGATTTTCAAATATAACTGACTGTTGGTCGTGCATACAATTCAGCGCGCCCGCAACCTTATGTAAACCCGTATTATCAGCCTGTCCGTTGCCTATGGCATACGCGAAATCTGATACTCCAAAACCGCTTTCAGAAGCGGCGGAAGCTCTTTCCCGCGCTTCTCCGCACGCCTTAAAATCCCCTCGCAAGCCCGCGCGCTTAAATAATATTTCCGGGGCGCGGAGGTCTCCAAAATCTGCGACAAGAAAGATTCTTTTACGTCTTTGGGGGACTCCCCAGTATTCAGCGTCCAAGGTACGCCAGGCAATGCTGTAACCGTCTCCCATAATGCACCCGCAAGAGTTCCATTTCCCGCCCGCAGGTCGAGGAACTGACACGGTGGGGTCTGCAATTCCCGCGATTTCTTCAAGCACCCGTCGGAAATCTTCTCCTTTGTGACTGCTGTAGGCTCCGGGGACGTTTTCCCAAACAACGATGTTTGGATATATTCCATTTGTAGACTCCCTCATTTCTTTAAAAATCCGTATCGCCTCAAGAAAAAGCGATGAACGGCTGCCGTCCAGTCCCGCGCGGTTTCCCGCAACCGATAGATCCTGACAGGGACTGCCGAATGTTATTATATTCACTGGCGTGATCGACCCTCCGTTTATTTTTGTGATGTCCCCCAAATGCTTCATGTTCGGGAAACGCTTTGACGTGACCGCCACGCAGAACGGGTCTATTTCCGAAGCCCACACGGGCGTTATGCCGCACATTTCCGCCGCAAGGGGAAAGCCGTCGCTGCCGTCGAACAGGCTGCCCATAGTCAGTTCTTTTTCCTTTTCACTCCCCATTGCTCGTAATTCTCCTTTTTAGTTATCAAGATCCCCGATCAACCTCACTATGACCCTTGGAGACTCCGAATATTTTTTCCATGCAGATACTCTTACCACAGCCGAATCGTCCTTGTAAGCAAGTCCATTGAGAGCGTCAAGCACCGACTTTATGATATTATCCACGTCAGGCTTTACGGTAGGGCTTATTTTTCCCTCGTTAATAGCCGCCAGTTTGGATTTAGACGTACTTTTGGGTATAGGAAAAAAAGCTATAATATGCGCCTCTATCTCACCCGAAAGCCGCACATTTCCACAGCTTTGAATATAACTAAGCCTAACGTGTTCTTCATAATCACTTGTAGCTTTTGGCGTGTACGGTTTTTTACAATTTTTTCTAAATCTTGGACGGGCTTTGCCCTGCGGCTTACCGAGAACGGTAAAACTTATTTCCATTATGATTTGTCCTCCTAATTCAAAGTCTGTAATTTTTACCCTTGTCACGGGTGATATTCAGCGAAAAATCCTCTGACATTTCTTTTATGCGACCGCCCAAAGCCTCGTCCTTGCCGATAATTTCATCAAGAAACATCTCGCTTGATATGATTGTCCGCAGATTATGACGGTAACGATAATCGAGAATATCATACGCAAGCTTTAAATCAGCAGCAGTCACACCGCCCTTGAACAAATCATCTATGTACAGGATCGTTGCCGTTCGAAATCTGTCTATCTCGGAAATATAGCTGCTGTCATTTGCGAGAGCTTTCAGTAATCGCGCGTCCTCTACCCACTTAAAAAGCCTTGCCGAAACATTTTTGCTTAAAATCAGTTCCCGAACCGCAGCGGTACATAAATGCGTCTTGCCGCAGCCACTCTGACCACCCATATAGAGCCAACTGTCCTCCGAACTTGTGTATGCACTGACCTTTCCGAGCAGCCCCTTTTGCCATTCGGCAGCCGTTTTGAAGCTGTCAAAGGTCTTGTCTGCAAGCCCGCTTTTTTTCAGCAGATAAAAACCTTTGCGAATATTGGCACAATGAGGGCAGGGTGTCCAGCTTATATAGCCGCCGTTTATGATCTCATATTTGCCGCCTATGTCGCCGCAGGCGGTGCAACTGAAACCGCTTATTTCGGGCATTTTTTCAGCAATTCTATTGAGCTGTTCACACCTCCACTGTTCAGCATTTGCGCTTGTGTCAGAACGTCGTTCCGTATTTGGGAGTTTCGCTTTCTCCCTGATTTGATTTAACATTTCCTGTATCGCAGTCATTTTCAACGTCCTCCCAACGTCTGCCATTAAGCCAAGTAGCGGGATATGGAATATACTGCCCTTTATCCTTTCGCCATTGGTCTGACTGTTTTTGCTGTTCAATGGCTGCAAGGATAACATTCAGCAAATTTTCGTCGGGCTTCAGCTTTTTCCACGCCCTTAATGCGGCATCTTTTGCTTTTTTTCTCGGATAGGCTTTCCAAAACTTTTCAAAGCTATTGTCCGCCGTCTCTCCCCCTTTAGGGGGTAAGGGGGTATTATTTTTCTTGTTTTCTTTGTTTATTTGTTTATATTGTTTTATTGCTGTTATTTGACTGTTATCTGTCTGATTTTTGACTGTTATCTGACTGTCGTTTGACTGTTCTTTGTCTGTTATTTGACTGTTATTCTGTCTGTCAGTACATTGGTACTTATCGTAATTAATTATCGTAACTACGCTGAATTTTGACGTTGCGTTGACTGTTATCTCACCTGTTTTTTTGAGATTGTTAATAGCCGTTCTTGCCTGTGCTTCGGTAATACCTAAAGCGTCTGAAATTTTCGGATAACTTGTGACAATTTGCCCTCTTTTAATCGTCATGTTTTCAAAATCACACGGCTTGTAATTGGCTTTTAAAACCAAGTAAACAAACACCCGAAAGACATTAGCGTTCTTGAACCACCGCCATTCTATAATGCTTCTATCAAGTACTATAAAACCGCCCACTATATCACCCTGTTTCTCTTTCAGATTCGAGCCACGCAGTCATACATTTAACGCAACAATTTTCGCCGTTATCAGCGCACAATTCACAATGACTATCGCACCACTCACCGTCCATGAACTTTTCTGCCATTTCTTCAAGCGGCAAGCTGCGTAAATAATCGTAATTACTCACCCCACAACCACCTCCGCTGCATAAGGCGCAAGCGCACGATAAACCTCGTCCCTGTCGCTTCGGGTCTCGCTACCGTGAATGGCATAGATCGCTTTAAGCGCGGAAAGGTCGGTACTCTCCAGAAACTGCACCGCCGTTTCAAGGCTCATGTGGGACTTTAACCGCCGCTTCTCAACCTCGGGAATGCCCTCACAGTCCACCATACCGCCGATATAATTGACCTCGATCATAATGTGAGTAAGTCCCCGAAAGCGATTTTTTATGTACGCCGTATCGGTTGCAAAAAGAAGCTTTTCCCGCGTTGCGGAGCTTGCGATCAGATACCCGAAGCAGGGACACTCGCTGCCGTCCGTGTTATAGTGCACAAGCGGGAAAGGCACAATGCCAAAAGTACCGACATTGTACTGCTTTGACGGCACCGCAAGGGCAACACAGGGGTGATCGGTCAGTCCCAACGCTGCCGCAGTTTCTTCCGGCATAAGCATTTCAAACCCCATCTCCGCCATTTCGGCGGCGCACAGGGAATGATCTTTGTGCGCATGGGAGACCAGCACCTCGTTGATATTGCCGACGTTGTAATCCAGTCCCCTCATTATGTCAGTGTACCGAATACCGCACTCGATAAGCAGCCCCGTCACGCCGTCGGAAATATAGTAGCAGTTGCCTTTAGAGCCCGTCGCCAGTATTTTTATCTGCATTTTCATCACCCTTTTCCGCAGGCTTTGTATCTTCAAATTCCGCGTCGATAAAATCGCCAGTATTGGCTTTCAGACGTATTTCCTCGGAAACGCTGCTCACGCTCTCGTCGGTAAGCTGATTATACGCGTCGAGAGCATACGCGCTGCCGAAATCCTTGGGGAACTTTTTAATGGCATTGTTCCGCATTTTACGCAGTATCATAGCCTCCCTGCTGTGAGGTTCGCTCCATGAGGGAGAAATCCACGGCTGAATGTCGGGAAAGTCCAGCAATTCATCAAGAGACATATCCTTGATCTTAGCTTTGAGTTCGCTCTTTTTTGCCTCGATCTGGGCTTTCTGCTCGGCAGTCGCCTTGTATCTGTCCGCACAAATGCCGAAAGTCTCGTTCATCATGTTGTTCATGATGTGGGCGTGGAGATTTCTCACCACGTCCGCACGCTCGGCAATGCGGTAATCTATAACTCCGCTTTTCAGCTTTATGGGGTACACCACCCGAACCACCTTTCCGTCGCCCTTGGGAGTCCATTTCGGCGGCGTGACATCAATGCCGCTGAACGTAGGGTACTCAAAAACATCACCCTCACGAACCGCCCAATAGGGGTATACTTTTTCAACGTCCACGCCGAAATTCCGCAGGATAGCGTCGTTGCCGTCACCCTCAATGCCGACCTCAATAATCTTTTTCCAAGCGTCTCCTATCTTGGTGTTGCGGAACTGAAAGTACACCTCACGGTTTGAAGCGGCGGCATTAAGCTTCTGCACCGCCACTTTTTTAATAACGTCCTGATAGTTGGAGGGGTCAAGGTTTGGACTGTTCCAATTTAAACCCGCCGTGTAGAGCATATTGTTTATAGCCGAAACGGCATTGATCGCGCATTCCTTGCTGTACTCGTCAAGATAGATATTCCTGTTTTCAAGCTGATTGATAATGGACGTTACAATAGTCCTTTCGGCATTGCTCGCCGCCGTGATAAAGCCCGTTGATTTGTTTTCAGCCATTTAAAACTCCTCCGTTCTAAGCTCCGCGTCCTCGGAAACCCGAAGCGTGATAAGCTGCATTTTCCCCTTGACCCTTTCGGCGAGAGACGCAAAGCTCTCGTCGTCAAGACCGTCAATGTTGTCCACAAACAGCGGCACGGACAAACCGTAACGCTCCGAAAGCGTGCCTATGATGTCGATACCCGCAAGTATCTTTCCCGCCGTGTTTATATCGCCGTAACGAGCCGCCCCGAACGCCACCGCCTCGCAGCATTCCTGCAAGCCGTCGTTAGTCTTGTTCGGTTCGAAAAGCTTGAATTTCACCGTCCGGAACATACCGTTAATGCTGTCCGTGATGTTGTCGGTCTTGTACCGCACAAAGGCGTTTGCAAGGTCAAGACGCTTCTGGAGCTTTGCCTGTTCGTCCCGCAAGTGCGCCTGTTCCGCTTTCAGTTCGGCAATGCGACCGTTCAGATCGGCGTTTCTGCGGATATCCTCAGCAATGCGCATATTCTCCGCGATCTCTGCTTCAAGTTCGGAATTTGCGGCAATAAGATGTTCAATCTCCGAAGTGTGGGGATTTTCCGCAGGCTGCAAGGAAAGCTTCTCCAGCTTTTCGGTAAGCTCCCTGCGCCGCTCCTCAAATTCGGGAAGATCAAAAGGTATAAAATTTGAAACTGGAACGGACTTACGCAGTTCGTCAATTGCGGCTTCGACCTTGGCAATCTCCGCCTCGGTGTTGTTGCTTTCTTTCAGAGCGTCGTCAAATTCTGCACGAACGCGGTCGTGTTCCGCATTATTTTGAGCAATCAGATCATCAGTCTGCTTGTCAAATTCCGCTTTGGACTGCGCAAGCATTTCTTCGGGGATAGCTTGTCCGCAGGTAGGACAAATCTTGTCGCCGCTCCATGCGCGGGAATGGATCTTCTCCATTTCAAGCGTCAGTGCCCTTGTTTTGCTGTTCATGAGCAATAACTCTTTGTCAAGCCGCGACTTTGTGCTGTGCAGAGACGACAGCACGTCCTGCAAATTTTTCATTTTGCTTTCATATTCGGAGTGAAGCTTTTTATTGTTTTCGGACTGCTCCCATCTGTACTTGTCGTTGCTTCTCAGAAGCTCGCTGAGTTCTGCCTTTGTTTCGGTATATTCGGTACTTTCGGCAGGCTTCCAAGCCTTTAACTCGCCGATTTTCTCATTGTTGGCTGTGACAGCGGCTTTTACAGCGGCGTTCCTTGCCGCAAGATCGCTTTCTGAAATTGCCGTCACCTGCGACAGCTTGGCGGCGTTCTCGTTGATAAGCTTCGGCAGAATATTTATCCGCTCGGAATTTTTCTTGACCTGCGCCGAGACCGCTTTCAGAAGCTCGGACGCATTGCCCATTGTTTCAAGCTCGGAGAGTATCGACCCAAAGTCGGGATTTCCCGCCGCAAGTTCGCTGTCGGACTTCGTTTCAGCAAGAGAGAAAAGTATCTCTCGACGCTTTTTCCAGTCAAAAACCTCGGTGAAGTGCTTTGGATTTGTGAGCAGCTTGAAGTGTTCCTCGTCAATGATCTGTGCGATCGCGGCTTCGTACTCGTTCTTTTTCTTGGGTACGCCGTTTATGTAGTATTCAAGCTCGCTGCCGCGGTATTCGCTCGTGGTCTTGACGTATTTTGAAGCGTACACCTTTTTCAGCACAAGAGGCTTGCCGTCCACGGTAAACTGTGCTTCAACGACGTTTTCCGTCTCCGCAGGCTCGTTTGTGGACTTTATAGTGAACTTGGTTTCTCCCGCCGAATTTTTCCCGAACAGAAGCCACAGAAACGCGTCGTAGATCGTGGTCTTGCCCAACTTGTTCCTGCCCGTGACAGAGAGGTTTGCGCCGTTCGGAGCAATGCCGAACCGCTTAATGCCTTTGAAATGCTCTATGTTAAGAGCGTTTAATGTCATTTTCATTGTAATTCCTCCTGAATTTAAAATTTTGCTTGACAAGTTTTGATTCAGGGAATATAATAAAAGTGTCTAATTTTTTCATTATTTCCCCATTAAGATTGAGTTTGTGCCGTCTGCAAACGGTGCAGGCTCATTTTTTATATCGGAAATTCTTTTCCGCGCCAATTCGGCGTACTCAGGATTAAGTTCGATCCCGATAAATTTCCGATTATTTTTTGCGGCAACCACACCAGTAGTACCGCTGCCGCAAAATGGGTCAAGAACTGTACCGCCATTCGGACACCCTGCAAGCACGCAAGGCTCTATAAGCTTTTCGGGAAACACGGCAAAATGCGCTCCCTTAAATCCACACGTTGAAACGCTCCACACATCTCGCTTGTTGCGGCGCGGTCGAAAATCATACATACCATGTGATTTGGTCCGATAGAATTTATCGGGATTTTCTGTATATTTACGCCCTCCATAGCGCGGCAAACACGCTTTCATGTTTCCGTTGCTCTTTCCCGGCTGCCTGTCCGAACCCTTTTGCGCTGCAATGTTCTGTGAACAGCGTTTCACGGTGCTATTGGCAATAGGTTCGCTTATTGCTTCACCGTCAAAATAATATTTGGGGGATTTAGACAGCAGAAAAATATATTCGTGAGATTTTGTACAGCGATCCTTTACCGATTCAGGCATACAGTTAGGCTTATGCCAGATTATGTCCTGCCGCAGATACCAGCCGTCCTTTCTCAAAGCAAAAGCAAGTAGCCACGGAATGCCGATTAAGTCCTTTGGTTTGATTTCAGCATTTTGGAAATTGCCCAGCAATGCGAAATTGTTCAAAGAACCTTTATTGCCCTTGTTTGTGGTATGAGTATCCTTTTTGCCCTTTCCGCTTCCTGCATAGCTATCACCAATGTTGATCCAAAGCGTACCGTCGTTTTTGAGTATGCGCCGCACCTCTCTAAAAATTTCTGTCAGCTTTGATATGTATTCATCTGGCGTTGTTTCAAGTCCGATCTGACCGTCTATGCCGTAATCACGCAAATTATAGTACGGCGGAGATGTTACACAACAGTCAACGCTTTCAGCCTCCATGCGCTTTAATTCATCAAGCGCGTTGCCAACGATTATCAATATTATCACCACTTTTCATATTCAGACTTATGCCCTTTACTTTCAAGCGGCATAAAAACGACACAAATACGACTGACGATTTCGCATTAAAACCGACAAACTTGTTATACTGCAATTTTTTCCCATGTTGACCCCACGGACGGGAAAAATCTAAATTTGCTCCGTGCGAGAATTTCACACTAAAACCCCCGGAAACTTGCTGTACAACATTCACACAGTTTAAGGTTCGTGTGCAGCCTTTTGCGTATTTGTGCGGTTTTTATACCGCTTGAAATCAGCATTTATTTTTTATGGTCGAATTTGTCGCGAGGCTTTGGCAACGTCAGCAGCCCTGATATAAACCCGCTTATTCCCATAGCCGCAAAAACGATTATAGACGGAACAACAGCTTGCTCAATACTAATTATGTACTGATCTAAACTTCCTGTTATAGCAAATATGGCAAACCAGGAAAGTACAAATATTACAGTCAATATCTTATGTTTCATATTTGTTTTCCTTTCCGTTTCGCTGTTTTTTGAGGCAGCCCACCGTTCGGCGGAAAATACTCCACTATCTGCTCTTTTGGAACTTGCAGAAAGTCAAGAATTTTATACGCAACGTCGATCTCCCAGCTATATTTATTGTTAAAGTGCGCCGATATGTACCCGGAGCTTTTACCGAGATAATTTGCAAGGGCTCTACAGTTTATATCCATTTCAGCCATTTTGCCCCGCAATTTTGCATATGGTCTCGTGGTTGATCACCTCCTTTCAATCAGCCGCGAATAGTTCATCAGCTCTTGTGTTCAAAAAGCTGTTCCATTTTAAATTCCTTTAATGGAAATTTTTTTAACTACTTAATTGTTTGTTATTTACATTATGCACAAAACCCTGTTTCCGAATATGTACAATCATACAATATGTTGTTATAATCTTGAAAATTATAAATATATATGGTATAATTATGTTGATTATAAAAAGAAAGGAGAGATGTGATAATGGATAACAAAATCAACTTAGAATCGTTTCCGTCTGATAGAGTAGAGGCACTTGCAATGCTGTATCTCTATAAGAGGGATACAAGGGGTATGTCGCCCGAGGATCTTACAAAAGAATATCTTAGAGCTTATCAGGAAATCAAAGATACTTTTAAGTCAGAGCGTCATAAGGCATAATTTTAGCAAGATGTGTCATACGTGCGAATAGCTTCGCATAAAGCAGAAGTCAAATTGCACAGTTCGGTGGTAGCGGAAACGTCGGAGTTTTCTGCTACCGTCTTGCTTTTTTTAGAAAGAAGTTCCATCTGCTCCAAAAGCAATTTATTTACTTTTTTGCTGTTCTCAGGTATCTGTTTCACGTTTATCACCTCTCTTTTTAATGTCCTGAAACCCGTTCTGCAATTAAGTCGGGACTGATTTCCAAAGCCTTGCACAGCGCGATAAATTCGTCCGCAGAAATTTTTCGCTTACCTGTAAGTGAAGCGCTAAGTTTGACTTCGCTCATATTTATTTGCGGGTCTATAGCGTTTACCTTTGAAACAAGCCACGTCTGCGTCCGACCGCTGTCGGTCAGTTCTGCCTTAATGATTTCACTTGCATTCAACGTCTATCATCTCCTTATGATTTTTTATCAGCTCTTGTGTTCAAAAAGCTGTTCTGCCGTTGTGCCAGGAAACATAGACAGGATACAAAACATTTCTTTCAGCCAAAAGTCTGTTTTGCCTATCATTTTGTTGCTGAAAGTCTTTTGCGTAAGATTAAGCCTGTCGGCTATATCTTTCTTTTTAATACCTCTTCTTGCAATCTCGGCTTCAAGATTGGGATAAAAAGGTTCAGATGTATTTCTTGCAGGCACTTCTATCACCTCTTTTGCTATATATTGTGAATAAACTTGACATTATTTTCTATATATTGTATAATTAAATATCATATATAGAAAGGAATGTTGTTATGCGTATAAACCCTGATTGCGTCAGAATAGTTATTCTGACAATAGAAAATAATCTTAAGTTAGGAGAGTTTATGCAGCTTTGCGATCTTATGGATTATCCTCTTGTACAAAGCTTTGCTCAAGACGATGTAGAGTATAGTCTCCAACAACTTACAGCCGAGAAAATGATTGTGTGTGAAATCGAAAGATATCTTAACGGAGAATTTTCCTACATTATTGAAGATGTCACACCGGAAGGGCATAAGCTTTGCGATTCTTTCAGAGACGATTCGTTATGGGGTAAAATAAAACCTTACTTATCAGAATTTTCTACCATAGCGGAACTTTTGTCATCGATTGTGGGAATAATTTCATCTTTTGGTTCCTGAATCTCTACGTTTTCAGAGGTTAAAATTACAGGAGCCCTTAGTTCCAGAGTTACGACAGGAAACTGATGCCACCCGCCAGGGGAAATCGTTATTTTCATTCCTTTGCAACAGCTCCCGATTTCTTGTTCGCCTATTTTATAAATGCAGTTTTTAGTGTCTATGTACAC
>CAMWVO010000002.1 GCA_947177695.1 uncultured Clostridia bacterium | reverse complement strand
ATCCTTGGTGATAACGGGCTGGGGCTTGAAGTCTGCGACCTGCTCCTTTACGGAAACCCTCTTTGCAACCTTTTCGATAAAAGGAATAACATAGTGAGGACCCGCATGGAGAGAGCGGGAAAAAGTACCCAGTCTTTCCACAACGTACTCGTTGGCCTGGGGGACGAACTTAATGCCCGAAATAAGAATAAGAATGACCAGAATGATAAGACCGATAAAAATAAACTGCATAAATAACGTCAACCTTTCAAATTAATTTTTTGTATCGTTTTCGCCGCCGCTGTCATTAGCTTTAAGAATAACCGCAAGCTTTGCGGAACGAACCTCTGTTACCGTAACGACCGCTCCCTCGGAGATCTTCGCTCCGTCCGCGGAGACAGCCGCCCAGTTCACGCCGCCCAGCTTAACTCTTCCGCCGCCCGTTTCGTTGTCAATGTTTTCGGTGACAACGGCGGTCTTTCCGATTTCAAGCTCGGAGTTTGTGGGAATGAACTTGTGGGGGAAAAGCTTTTTCAGCATGGGACGTGTAAACGCCAATAGTATACCCGAAACCAAGGTAAATACAATAAGCTGGAGCGTAAGATTTCCGCCCATGGTAGCAGTGATGAGCGCGCCCATCGCTCCCGCCGCAAACCATATGGACACAAGCGCAAAGGTCGCCGCTTCCACCAAAAGCGCGGCTATAAAAAAGATGATCCAGAATATGATCATATCCGTTCTCCTTTCGGTATTTTTTGTCGTAAAAAGGGAATGAGCCTTTAAATCAATAATACCATATATATGAGACGAATGCAAGTTAAATTTCATGGAAATTTAAAATTTATACGTGTTACAAATTTCTTCTTTTAAATTCGGGAATGTCTTTGCTTTTAAAATGGTCTTTCGGTAATTTCAGCAGTTAAGATCAGATCTTTGATTTTAACACCGTCGAGCTTATACTCCAGAACCTCGTCAAGAGTTATACCCGTGGCAACGTCGCCTCCGTAGTATATCCATATATCAAAGCTGTTATCGTGTCCTTCAATGCCGTACTCTGTACCATTGTATTCAAATCCGATATTTCATCCGGTTGAAAGATACATTTTAAATTCAGCAAGAGATTCAAATTTATAATCGTCCGGGTTGTAGGAGTTATTTTTCATGACTGTATCTCCTGTTACAGAGTTCTGTCAAGAACAACAATTTCGTTCAGGCATTCGCGAAGCTTTTTTTCACCGAGTGAATAGTTCAAAATATCCTCCTCATCTGATGATATAAGCTCGTCGTCCGGTTCGGGTTCGCCTTTTTTGAAACATGAACCTATATAGTATTTATTGTCCATTGTTTTGCCAATACCGTATTCATGCCCATTGTATTCAAAATTTATCTCCGCTCCGCAGGATATGCAGAATTTCAGTTCGGCAAGAGATTCAAAGTTTCTGTGATAATTCATATTTTCCTCCGTTTTTAAATAAAAGTAATTTTTAAATTCGGGAATAACCCCATCTTCATATGGTATTTTCTCAAAGTTCGGATGATTGTTTTCCCAAGTAATTTTATGATCATGCGGGTCAGTATGTTGGTTCGGTTGGTTATGGTCGGTAAAATGTCGTTCTTTTTCAGCGTATCCGTCTTCACCAATTTTGGTTAAAACCCTATATCCATTATGGATAGACTCTTTTATTTCTCCGGGTTTTCCAACAAGTCGTTCATCATCTTTATTTTTTGGTCTCCATTTACCACCGTAAGCGCTCCCTCCGCCTTTCATTACAAATCCTGTTTTTGTAATGATCGGTTTGTTCAAACAGCTTGTATACCCGATTATATGTTTAATTCCGCTGTCTTTAACTATATCGTCGTTCATGTGTTTCCACGAACTCAAATCATAGTCAACATAGATAATATTACCGGTCATTTCTTTAAACGGTTCACTGTAGCAAATGATATGTTCCGGCTCTATCTGCTTGAGCATTTCCTGATACCCGCGCATGAACAGGTCTTTCTGCTCGGCATGATTATTATGCGCATGAAACATATATGTTGACACCGCAACAGCTGAGCCTTTCGGAACTCCCGCAAAGCAAAAATCAAAGCTTTCTTCAGTACTCCAATTAATTGTGGGAACAACACGCAGACCTTTTGATTTCAGATATGCTCCGCACCAACGGTTGCGAAAGGTATTGTACAGCTGCACAGCAACAGGCATTTCAATATACATACTGAAATCCGGCGTCATCACTCCGAGATACTTGCTTAAATCTTCAACAAAAGGTTCGGGATCTTTCCACAAAGATTCAAACAAGTAATCGTATAAAAAGAAATGAACCATACGGTTAGAATGTGAGCCGTTGTCCTTTTTAACCTGATCAAACCTTAAAAGCCTTAAATCTTGCAGTTCATAGTTAACAAACTGCGATTTAGGGATAATAGGAATACCGTATTTGTCTGCATGAGCAGAAAATTGGTTTCGTAAAAACAACGGATCGGTGCGATAATTAAAATTTTCCAGTGTCATAATTTCAACCTCCTAAGTTATTTAAAAAAATATCCTTACATAAATAACTTAAAAAGAGGTAAAAGTTGCACGTTTGCGTGCAACTTTTAAGAAAATTATTTTTAGGATTGTAGGGTTAAATAAAAATATCAACAAAAAAAGGTGTAAAACCGAACAAAATAAACAATAAACTATTCCTCTTTAGCAGTAACAGCAATACCCAGCACATCAAGACTGTCCTTGTCAACAGGCGACGGGCATGCCGACATAAGCTCAGAAGCGTTCTGCACCTTGGGGAACGCGGTAACGTCACGCAGGCTGTCCGCGCCGCACATTATCATTGCAAGACGGTCGAGACCGATTCCCATGCCGCCGTGGGGAGCCGCGCCGTACTTGTAGGCTTCAACCAAAAATCCGAATTTGGCTTCAATCTCCTCATCGGTAAGACCCAATGCCTTGAACATCTTCTGCTGGAGTTCATAATTGTTGATACGGATAGAACCGCTTGACAATTCCGTGCCGTTGAGAACAAGGTCATAAGCCTTTGCAAAGACCTTTTCGGGAGCAGTGTCAAGGTACTGCAAGCACTCGTCCATAGGCATTGTAAAGGGGTGATGCATTGCGTCCCAATGGTTTGTTTCCTCGTTGTACTCAAAGAACGGGAACTCGGTTATCCACAGGAAATTGAATTTGTCCGCCGGAATAATATCAAGCTGCTTTGCGACTTTAAGACGGAGCGCGCCCAAGGTCGGCAGGGTAACGCTGTTTTTGTCCGCAACGACTAATACAACGTCTCCCTTTTCCGCGCCGACTGCGGAGAGAATTTTTTCAAGTTCACCCTCGCCCATGAATTTTGCAAATGAGCAGTTGGGAGCGTCCTCGACCCAGCGGACATAGGCAAGTCCCTTTGCGCCGATACCGCGGACGTATTCCGTCAGCTTGTCAATTTCTTTTCTTGTAAGAGTTCCTGCCGCATTTTTCGCGGTAATAGCACGTACCGAGCCGCCCGCTTCAATTGCCGAAGTAAACACGCCGAAGCCGCAGCCCTTGACGATTTCCGAAATATCGGTAATTTCCATTCCGAAGCGTGTGTCGGGCTTGTCCGAGCCGAAGCGGTTCATTGCCTCGGTGTAAGTCAGCCTCGGCAGGGGAGTGGGAATTTCAACATCAAGCACGTCATTAAAAAGTCTCTTGATAAAGCCCTCGCCCATTTCCATGATATCCTCAACATCAACAAAGGACATTTCCAAATCTATCTGAGTAAATTCGGGCTGTCTGTCCGCGCGCAGGTCCTCGTCACGGAAGCACCTTGCAAGCTGAATATAGCGGTCAAATCCCGAAACCATAAGAAGCTGCTTGTAAATCTGCGGAGACTGTGGAAGCGCATAAAACTTTCCCTGATGAACTCTTGACGGAACAAGATAGTCCCTCGCGCCCTCGGGCGTGGACTTTATCATCATCGGCGTTTCAATTTCAATAAAGCCGTTCTCGTAGAAATAATCACGGGCGGTCTTTGCAATTTTGCTCCGCATGATAATGTTGTCCTGCAAAGGCTTGCGGCGCAGGTCAAGGTAGCGGTATTTCAGACGAAGCTCTTCATTGGTGTTGGTGTTGTCAACAATTTCAAAGGGAGGGGTCTGTGCCTTTGCAAGAATACGCAGGTCGTCAACAAAAATCTCAACGTGACCCGTGGGTATCTTGTCGTTGACGCTCTCACGGGGACGCACCTCACCCTTAGCCATAACAACGTATTCCGAGTGGCATGAAGAAGCTTTCTCAAAAACCGCCTTGTCGGTAGTCTCGTTGAACGTAAGCTGTACAACGCCCGTCCTGTCGCGGAGGACAATGAAAATAATTCCTCCCTTGTCGCGGACGGTGTCAACATACCCGCCTACGGTGACGGTCTCCCCCGCGGTGAGAACCTCTCCGCAGTAATGTGTTCTTTTTAGTCCTTTCATGGTATCCATTTTAAATTACTCCTTTACAAGAAATTTATTTAATTTTAAATTTAACATCACATTCTAAAAAACATCAAATACATAATAACCGTCGGGATTACAAATATAAAAACAACTGTTGCAGTGTAATATTTTATAAATGTGCTTACAAATTTTTGCCACAGCACTGGGTCAATTTCGCCGGTTCCATTAAACATATCCTTATACCGAATAACTACTATAAATCTAATGATTGCAGGAATACACCCCCAATCCAATAGCATTGGGATAATCGCTAAAAAGTAATATTTTTTATCAACAACAAGCAAAATAGCGGCAGCACAAAGCATTCCGCCTAAAAGCGGCGCTCCCGACGGACATTTTTCTCCTTTAATCCAGCCTTTATAAAACAGCAAAGTATTAATCGTGATAAAGAATAGTCCCAAACCGCCCAAAATTACAGCGCATATTATTTTTGCCATATTTTAAATATCCCCGCCGCTGAACATTTCCGCAACAAAAATATTTGAAAAATTGTCAATAAACTTATCGTCCAGAGCAACGTCAACCTGCTCGCCGCTTGACATATTTTTCAGCTTCACAGTACCGCTTTCAAGCTCGTTGTCTCCGAGGACAATAACAAACGCCGCACCAATTTTGTTGGCGTATTTCATCTGCGGCTTGATACCTCGGTTCATTGTGTCGAACTCGGCACGGTAGCCCTCGTCACGGAGCTGCTTAGCCATAACAACGGATTTCTCTCTCGCTTTGTCCCCCATTGCCGCAATATAGAGATCGCACTTTTTGGCGGGGACGAACTCTGCGCCCTTGTTCTCCATGGTCATGATAAGCCGCTCCAGACCCATTGCAAAGCCCAGCGCAGGAGTGGGATTTCCACCAAGCTGTTCTATAAGACCGTCGTAACGACCGCCTCCGCAGACAGTTCCCTGCGCGCCAATATCGTTAGTGATAAACTCAAACACGGTCTTTGTGTAGTAATCAAGTCCGCGGACGATTTTCGGATTAATGCTGAATTCAATACCCATAGCGGAAAGATTGCTTTTCAGCTTCTCAAAGTGCTGGGAACATTCCTCGCAAAGGAAGTCCAGAATAACGGGAGCGTCCTTTGCAATGCCCTGACAAATGGGACTTTTGCAGTCAAGAATACGCATAGGGTTTCTCTCCAAGCGGTCAAGACAGGTGGGACAAAGATTTTCTTTCTTGCCATCGAAATATTCTTTCAGAGCCTTGTGGTACTCTGCTCGGCAAGTGGGACAGCCTATGGAATTTATGAACAGTTCCACATTGTCAAGTCCCAGACGGTCAAGCAGAGATTTTGCAAGGGCGATAATTTCAGCGTCAGCGGAAGCGTCCCCGCTGCCGTACATCTCCGCGCCGAACTGGTGGAACTCCCTGAGACGTCCCGCCTGCGGCTTCTCGTGACGGAAGCAGGAAATCAGGTAGTACACCTTTTGCGGCAGAGCGTCGTTCAGCAAGCCGTTTTCAATAGCCGCTCTCGCCGCTCCCGCTGTACCCTCGGGACGCAAAGTAAAATCGTCGGGGTCTTTTCCGTTAGCGGGACTTTTCGCCGTCACGCTGTACATTTCTTTCTGAACCACGTCGGTAGTGTCGCCAACGCTCCTCTTGAAAAGTGCAGTGTTCTCAAAGGTGGGGAAACGAATTTCCCTGAAGCCGTAGCACTCCGCCGTTTCCGCAGCGCACCTCTCAACGGTCTGCCACTTGTAAGCTTCCGCGGGGACAACGTCCTGCGTTCCTTTTGGTCTGTTTGTGATTATAGACATAATTTTCTCCTTTCAAACTTCGGTTGTTTATTCGTATTCTTTCAAAAGCTCGACTAAATCGGGTCTGTCACAGGCTTCAAAGTATTCCTTTACGGTAAATTCTCCGCGTTTTATAAAGCCCAGCTCCCTTGAGCCGTCGGGAATAGTATCAATTGTTGCCTTTGTGTTTGCGCCGTTTTCCAGCAGCACCCTTACGTTTGCGGCGGAATATTGGTATGAAAATTTGTCCAAAAGGCAGTCTTCGGGAAGTATAAGCCCTTGATCTATGACATATTGCAGAGTTTCGGGGGTCTGATACAGACAAAGCTGTGTCAAACCGCCGTTCGGTTCTACGACCTTGCACAACTCCTCATAGGTCATATATTTTTCTTTTGTTTCGGGCGAGCCCTGATATTTATGCAGTAACTTGTCTCCGTCATACTTGGTATCGTCATAGGAAGTCCTGAAGTCAAAGCTTCCGCCATAGTTTACATTTGCTTTGCCTTCTTCAATAACTGCCTTTATAAATTCGTGGTCTCCCCATGTTGAAGCAATTGTCAGGTCGCTTAACATAAGCGGTCTGCCCTTTTTATACAGATACTTAACAGTATCTGCCGTGCAGAACTCTAAATCGACATACCTGCAATCCAAACCCTCGTCAAATAAAAAATCAATAATTTCATATTTATTTATCATACTTAAGTATCTGTCAGGGGAAAAATGTTTCAGCCATTCATCTTTAAATTCGCCGTTTACTTTTTTATTGAAATCATATAAAAGCTTAAAGCATTCCACATCTCCGCAAAACGCACTGTCAAACGACCATTCTATCCAGTCGTTATTTATTGATGTATAGCTTAAAAGTAATTTTACAACTTCGGTTTGGTTCATTACCAACGCGATACTAAGCAGGTCATGATCCCTGAAATCTAAAACAAATTCTTTTGACTCTTCATTATCCGGGTCTTTGTTAAGATAAAGCCTTTTCAGTACCTCCACATTTCCCGCGCCTGCAACGCAGGAGGCGGGAGGCTTGGCGTATTTCCCCCAGAAATCCGCAAACTCCTGATACTGCTCCATAGTGCCGAAATAGCCGAAATAGTAGCTTATAAGCCCCATATCAACGTCCGAAACGGTATTGCCGCTTTTAAGCTCGTTAAGGGACTTTTCACATTCACCCAGTATGGCGTATTCCACCGCCTTAGGCAAGCCGCTTTCCTGCCCGCCGTCAAGCAGGATACCCAACAGGAATTTCGTCGTCATAGGAGAATGTGCTATCTGACGATATGCGCCGTTTCCCACGTTTCTTTCGGGGTCGCCCTCATATTCGTTTCGGAACATTTCGGGGTACGGTTCTGCGCCGTTTTCGACCAGCAGCTTTGAAAGATAGTATCCGGAAGCTTCCCACTGTCCGCTTGCATTTTCCAAAGCATAATAAAGCGGCGTATAGTCGTCGGAGTCTCTGATATTTGGGTCTGCACCCTTTTCGAGAAAATATTTTACCGCTTCATAATCTAACTTCTTTGCAGACATTGCTATCATGGGATAGTCGGTATCGTCAAAATCAACGCCCATTTCGCAGATAGCGTCCGCGGCATAAAGCCGTCCGGGTTCAACCCAGTTATCTACAATTTTAAATGCGTACTCTGCCCGCTCTCTTGGAGTGCAGTCGGTCAGAAGCTCTGTAAGCCATGGAATATTCCTGTATTTCAATGCATATTCTATCATTCCGTCTTTGTCCCAATAAGCGGGACGGGGCAGGTAGGCAAAGCACCCCGACAGCGAAACGGCAACCGCCGCCGCGCAGAAAGCCGCTGTTATTTTCTTAATAATTCCCATGATAAACCACCTAAAAAACAAAAGCCGCCCCCTGAAAAAGGGACGGCGAATAACCGTGATACCACCCAAATTTATCTGCAAAAGTCCAAACTTTTACAGACCTCATTGCCCCTTAACGCGGGAAACGTCCGTCCTTAGTCAGACGGCGGCTCATGGGTGTCCTTGGCAAAAATCCCGCACAGACGCTTTCAGCAAGCGGAGTTGCTCCGCACACGTCCTCTCTTTGGAGCGGAAAGAATGTTACTCTCCCAATCGAAGCCTTTAAATGATTACAGAATAATAATAGCGCAAAAAAAATCTTTTGTCAAGAGATTTGGGAAAATTTCGTCAAATACTAAAATATGCGGAGATAAAACTCTCCGCATAAAATTTTACATTACTTTTAGGCAGGATTAACGATCTGACGCCAGTCAAGGTCGCCTCTTTCGAGAGCGTGTATGAGAGCCTCAGCCGTGGCAATGTTTGTACCAACAGGAATGTTATGAACATCGCAGAGCCTGAGCAGGTCGCGCTCGTTTGGCTCGTGAGCCTTGGGCGTAAGAGGGTCTCTGAAAAAGAGGAGTAAGTCTATTTCGTTGCAGGAAATGCGCGCGCTTATCTGCTGCGCTCCGCCCTGGGAGCCGCTGAGATACCGCTGTATGGTGAGGCCCGTAGCCTGTTCGACTATTTTGCCCGTGGTGCCTGTGGCGCAGAGAATGTGCCTTGACAGAATACCGCAGTACGCAATACAGAACTGAACCATAAGTTCTTTTTTAGAATCGTGCGCGATCAGAGCTATATTCATTTTTATCATTCCTCTCATAATTTTTTAGATGGGCTTAAAGCGTCAAGCCCGCGCGGAGCCGTGACCCGATTGTTCGGGTACAGCGTCTTACTGGAGGAGAACCTTGAAGCTGAGAGGAATGTCCTCGCCCTTGATCCTCTTGGAGATCGCGTCAAAGGCTCTGAATGCCAGCGAGCCGGACGGCAGGGGGATACCCTTTCCTGTGGAAACAACAACATCGTTGTCGCTTGGGATAACGCCTATAAGCTGAACGCCTACGGTGTCGATAATGGAATCAAGGTCGGGGATAAGGTCAGCCTTGAATATATCGGGATCAACCTTGTTGATGATAAGTCTCTGCTTCTTGTTGCCCCTCTTGTAGAACTCGTCGGACATAAGCCTTGCGTCGCGGACGCAGATCGGATCGGGAGTGGTGTTTATAAGAATAAGGTCGGACTGTTCAACAACGTCGAATACGCTTTCGTTAGTACCTGCGGAGGTATCTACGATTATGTACTCGTAGTACTTTCTCATTTCGTTGCAGATGTTGGAGATAGTTTCCGCGTCAACCTTTGCAAAGGGATCCTCGGGAGCGCAGACGATGCTCAGGTTGCTTGCAAGCTTTACCTGAGTGGTAGCCTTGTAGATATCGCACTCGCCCTTGAGGACGGTGCCGAGATCGTACTTAACGTCGTCCTTGACGCCCAGCATGATATCCAGACATCTGAGGCCGAAGTCCAGTTCTATGATGAGGGTACGGTGACCCTGTTTAGCCAGTGCAAAGCCCAGCTCGGCGCATATAGAAGATTTGCCGGTGCCTCCCTTACCGGAGGTGATCGCAATGATTTTTGACATGAAAAAGCTCCTTTCCGAAATAGCGCAATACTCAATATTGGAATGAGCAGCAAAATAATATCAGCTAATTTATATTTTACCACAAAATGCGGATTTGTCAAAGTGTTTTTAAGCATTTTGCACAATTTTGTTAAGATGTCGATAAATGAATTGCTCTTTTTGTGCATTTTTCACAATGCGTTTTTGACCCGCCGGAACACAGTTCCCAACAGGCGGAGCTGTCTTTAATTCACCGCAAGTCCCGCCATGACTGCCTCGTCTGTTTTGACTATAGGCTTGGGGACAACATAATTTTTATTATAGTATGCCTCGATGATCTGTCTTATCATAAACTTGGAATACTCTCCGTGCTCAACCATTCCCGAAAAGGCTATCTCAGGGTGGTCAGCGGGGTAGAAGCCTATAAACGCCGAGCTTGTGTCCTCCGCCGATGTGACCTGAGGCGTACCCGTTTTTATCGCCGCCGCTTCGGGGAGATCGGTCAGCAGATAGGGCGTGTAGTAGTCCCTCTGGGTGGGGTAGCTGTACTGCACAAAAGCCGCCGCCTGCTTCATTCCCTGAGTTACAAGATCGAAGGTCTCTCCCGTTTTGTCGGGGATAGTCAGCGTTACCTGCGATTCGTTCACCGAAACGATCTCCTCCATGTTGTAGGTGTAAATGCTGTCCACAAGATGGGGCTGATACCGCACGCCTTTGTTTGCGATAGTGCTTGCCTGCACCGCCATCTGGAGCGGGGTCACGCCCGTTTCCGACTGTCCTATTGCTACCTGCACCACAAGTCCCGCCTGCCACTCCAGATTGGCGTCCTGCATGGTATCGGGAGTTGCGATCTTGCCCTTTGAGCCGCCGGTTTCAAGGTAGCATTCGTCTCCGAGACCGTACTGGTTTGCGTAGCTTTCGATGGTGTAGGGACCCATAAGCCTGCCCACCTCGTAGAAAAAGATGTTGCAGGATTTTTCTATTGCCGTGATAACATTTATGCCTCCGTGCCAGCCTGTGCATAAGGGCTGGTAGTCGTCCCAGTAGGTGTACTTGTGACCGCAGGAGATTATGGAGTTTCTGTTGATGTAGCCCTCGTTGAGAGCGGCTGTGGCTGTGACCGTCTTAAAGGTAGAGCCGGGACGGTACAGACCGTTTGTAGCCCTGTTTACCAGCGGAGTATTTTCGCGGCTTATGACCGAGGCGTAGTCGGTGAGATAATCGTTAAGGTCGTAGGTGGGAGCGGTGGCAGCGGCAAGAAGCGCGCCTGTTTTAACGTCCAGAACCACTATCGCGCCCGCGTTGGCGTTCTCGCCCTTTTTGTTGTAGGAGGTCTGGTTATTGAGCCAGAGGATATGGTTTTCCAGTATCTCCTGAACCTTGCGCTGGTAATCCATGTCAAGGGTAAGCTTAATGGTGTGTCCCGGGACAGCTTCCTCGGTGACCATATCCGACACCACCGCGCCGTTCAGAAGCTCCAGCGTCCGCGTGCCCTTAGTGCCGCGGAGCTCGCTTTCCATGGCTTTTTCTATGCCCGACTTTCCGATAACGTCGTTGAGAGCATAGCCCTTTTCCCTGTTCTCCTCGTATTCCTCCGCGGAGATAGCCCCTGTCGTTCCGATAAGATGAGGAGCAACATCTCCCGCCTCGCATATCCGAATGGCTTCCTCGACGATATCCATTCCGTCAAGAGTGTAGGCAGCCTCTTTGAGCCGCACCACCGTGTCCATAGGAATGTCCTCCGCAAAGGTGTAGCGGTTTGAAAGTGAAAAGCTTCTTATGAACATTTCGTACCTTATGCCCGCGATAGTGCGCTTTTCATCTTCGCTGAGGCTTTCGTCGATCCCGTACAGCTTATACATTTCGGTAAGGCAGTCCTCTGCGGTTGCGTAGTGCTGGAGACCTATATTTGTTCTCAGCTTTATGGCGTCGCCGTCCCGCGCTTCAAGATAGCTGTAGGGACGTGTCCTGCTTATGGGCAGGGTGTCTATCCATGCCACGCCGTCCTCGTCGAGTATTTTTGTGATGCCGAGGATAATGCGGTTCATTTCCGCTTTGTCAGAGGGGAAGAACGCTTTTTCTATAACAACGTTAAAGCCTGTTTTGTTGCTGATTATCTCGTTTCCGTTCACGTCCACTATCTCTCCGCGGGGGGAGGTTATGATCTGGGACGCCTGACGTGTGGTCTTTGCTTTTTCAAGGTATTCCGCGCCGTCTACCACCTGTATTTTCATAAGGTCAACAGCGCACAGACCCATAGCCGCTAAAATGATTATAAAAAAGAACGCAGCTCTCAGCCGTTCAAAAAATTTTCTCATAATTATGACCATTTTCCCGTTAGGGAAAATGCGTCCTCCTTTCTAACGATGTTAAAATGACATAAATGTCATTTGTGGTTTTGCGTTAGCAAAATTCCGAGCGGCAGCGAGGAAAACAAAACTCGTAGTTTAAAAAATCAAAGATTTTTTAAACTTTTATCCTTTCATAATTGCGGACTTGCCGTAATGTTTCCGCCAAGCTTACTCTCTTACAATGTCATCGGACTTTTCCTCAATGTAGCTTTCGTCGATAATGCCGAAATGTCTTGAAAGAAATCTTACAATAAAGAAAAACGGTATGGCTGCTATAACGGTATAGATCATAACAGGGAGGAATTCCCGCAGAAATATCTTTCCCGACGCGTCGTACTCCCATATGGCGTAGTAGAAAAAGTAGTGTATTATCCCCTGAACCAGAACCGCCGCCGCATTAAGTGTGATAATGTTTACGATATGTCTGCGCATAAAAAAGTGGAACAGCAGGGACGCCGCCAGACAGCACCACATCATAATGATGCCGCTCAGACCGATAAGCGTACCCTGTGCGGTATCCAGAAGAAGTCCCGCCATACAGCCCATTACAGCGGAGTTGAACGGCTCCTCGAACATTGCCACGCACATTGCCATAGGTATCACAAGCAGCGGCGTCCGAAGCACAAGCAGCTTCTGGGGCGCGGTGGTCATATATATATATGAGATCACGGTCAGCAGAATGTACAGTATCCATCTGATGACCGTGTTTCTTTTTTCCTTTTTTCGTTTCAGGTCTATGTTCATGTTTACCTCGTTTTTCCGTTTCTGTGGGAGCGGATTTTGTATCCGTCCGTTGTCTGTTGGTATGCGGATTTGTCTCGTTGAAAACAGTCCACCGGACTGTTTTCAAGGGTTACTTTGCCTAAACCGCTACAAGGAGGGGCGGTCGTGTTCGCCCCTCCTCGAAATGACTGTAGTCATTTCTCACCTCCTGCTCCGTTTGGAACGAAAGGAGATTTCGCGCTCTGCGGAGCGCGACCAAAGGGCTCCGCCCTCTGGACTTCTGCCGCCTTTGAAAAGGCGGGCGAAACTTTTCCATATTGGACTTTTAGTTTTGCTGTATTTTATCAGTTTTATTTAACGCGGCGATAATTACTCTTCTCCGCCGCCCTGCCCGTTAAAGCTGGTGATGACAAACACCGTGGAAACATTTTCCGGATCTATCGCAGGCTTTATGACCGCGTATTTGGACAGTCCGCTGTCCTCCATGCCCACCTCGGTCACCGTCCCGATAAGCTGATTTGCGGGGAAAGTCTCGCTTCCCGAAGTAACGATTATGTCTCCCTCTTTAACATCGGCGGTCTTGCTGATATAGTTCATACGGCAGCAGCCGTCCTCGGCAAGCTCGTAATCGCCCTCGATTATCCCTGTAGCCTTTGTGCGGACTACTGTAACGCCCACCGCGGTTCTGGGAGAGTAAAGCGTGCGCACCTTGCTTGTAGTCCTCGCCACGTCATAGCAGACCCCAACAAGTCCCGAGGAAGTGATAACGGGGTCGTAAGGCGCGATACCGTCGTCGCTGCCCTTGTCTATGGTAAAGGAATGATAGGGGTCGTTTGTGGTACGTGCGATTACCGTGCAGGGGGGAGAGAACACATAGTCGTCATATTCCTCTTTAAGCCCCAGCAGTACGCGGAGCTGTTCGTTCTCGCGGGTTATCTTGTCGTAGTCTATAATATCGTTGTAGACCTCGTTAAGGGTCTCCTTCAGTTCAATGTTTTCCTTGTAGTATTTTTCCGCGTTGATAAGCATATCAAGCGTGGAGGTCACCTTGTCGGATATCTGCGTGGAAAGCTTCTGAAATGGCTCAAAAAGAAAGCTGAACACCGACGCGCTGTCGGGACTGTAGCCTCCCTGAGTAAGGCTGTAGACCGCCACGCCGACCAGTACAGCCATAAGAGCGGCAAGGATCTTAAATTTTGTGGTTTTGAAAAAATCCCTCACCGCAGGTTACTCCTTTTCAGATGTTAAAAATGTCCGTGTCGAATATTCAGATGAAATAAATGATAATGCAGACGTCCGCCGCAAGCCCCGCAGCGGAGACTGCCGCGGAAAGCGCCACCGTCTTTGTACGGCTCAGCTTTTCCGAAGCAAATATTTTCTTTACCGCAAATGCAATAAGAAACGCAGCAGCGGTTCTTATCAACGCCGCCGCAATAAACGAAACGGGACCGTGATAATTTATTATTTCGTAATGGCAGGCGCATACGTCGGAATAGTCAATATGAATTATCTCGTCAATTGATAAAGCTGCCCATAATACCTGAAATGCAAGAAAAAGCTGCGACATTCCCAAGGACAGCGCTAATGCTTCGGTGTCGTCAAGGCAGCCCGAAAAATATATCCCGCACATCAGCAAAAAAGAAAGCGGCAGAACAACAACTATAAGCTGCCGGACTACTATTCCCAGCACCAGCGTTATCGCTCCGGTTAGAAAAGCCGCCGCCATTCCCATGGCAAAAAATTTGATTTTTGTAAGCTTTTTGCCTTTAAGCAGGACTGCCGTTACGGCAGGAGACAAAGCGCATATTATCCAGACGATCTCAGCTGCCGTAAAAAGATTTCTGTCCATTTTTTGTTTCCTTTTTAGTCGAAAGCGCCAACTTCGTTAATGTAAAGTTTTAATGTTTAATTTTCCGTCAAATTTTCCCGCCCCCTTGAGGGGGCTTAGTATAATTTAACTAAGGGGGGGTGCCTTTCTTGCACTTTGTGCAAGTGCCCGCGGGAGTTCCCCGCTTAATAGTACTTGGAATCGTCGTTAAGAACCTCTCTCAGTCTTTCGATATCCTCCAGAACCTTGCCCGTGCCGTCGGCAACGCAGTCAAGAGGGGTCTCCGCAACGTTTACGGGCATACCCGTCTCCTTGTTGATAAGCTTGTCAAGACCGCGGATAAGCGCTCCGCCGCCCGCAAGTGTGATGCCCTGATCAATGATGTCCGCCGCAAGCTCGGGGGGAGTTTTCTCAAGCGTTACCTTGATAGCTTCGATAACATGGGAAAGGGACTCCGCAAGAGCCTCGCGTATCTCCGCCGAGGTAACGTTAATGTTTTCGGGTAGACCGTTCAGCAGGTTTCTTCCCTTTATCTCCATGTCGGACTCCTGCTCCATGGGGAAAGCCGAACCGATAGCGATCTTCACGTTCTCTGCGGTGCGCTCGCCTATGAGCAGGTTGTATTTTTTCTTGATGTAGTTTATGATAGCGGTGTCGAACGCGTCGCCCGCAACTCTTACGGAACGGGAGGTAACTATTCCGCCCAGAGAAATAACCGCAACCTCGGAGGTACCGCCGCCGATATCAACGATCATTGAGCCCTGAGGCTCGGAAACGGGCAGACCTGCGCCTATCGCGGCAGCCATAGGCTCTTCAATAATGTTTACCTTTTTCGCGCCCGCGTTTTCGGCAGCTTCCTTAACGGCGCGCCTTTCAACCGCGGTAACTCCCGAGGGGATACAGATAATAACGTGCGCCTTTGCGAACATGGAACCCCTGAGAGCCTTTTTGATAAATTCCTGAAGCATAGTGGTGGTGATCTCAAAATCGGCGATAACGCCGTCCTTGAGGGGTCTTACCGCAATAATGGAACCGGGGGTACGTCCGATAACGTCCTTGGCTTCCTGACCAACGTACTTGGCGCGGTCTGTGCGGGTATCCACAGCCACAACGGACGGCTCGCGGATAATGATCCCCTTTCCTCTCATATATACAAGGGTATTCGCAGTACCCAGGTCTATGCCTATTTCCTTAGTAAACATTTTTTTACCTCCAATTTTATTTAAAACGTCATAAATTCACAGCCGGCGTGTGTTCGTCCGTAAAAATCGTCACATATACTATTATATCACGGAAAAACCGTCTCTACAAGATTTTTTTCAACTTTTTTATCAAATTGTAATTTTTGTTTCCAATGTTAAACAATTGGCTTTTGGGAGCGCGGAATTTGTTACAATTAGATAATTTGACATTTCGGCACTCAGTTATACAGAAGTTTTTCCGTCTCGGAAACAAAACTTGCAGTTAACCGCTATAAACGGCGGCATGGGTAAAGGCTCAGCCATTCAGACAAATTATGAGACAAAAGCAACTTTTGTCTCGGTAGAGTACTTCGGTTACCGTCAAATTGCGGCGGCATGGGTAAAGGCTCAGCCTTTCAAAGACTTTTGCAGGTCTTGTTATAGATGATGAGCGCGGCGATAATGCATATTATCTGCGCGGTATTCACCGTAAGGGAAAACCCGAACGCAAGCTTGAATACTATCAGGTCAAGCACCAGCGGCGACGCCGTATCAAGTCCCACCGACATTGTGTAGGCAAGCCATGACAGAAAGCTTACTCCCTCGCACAGCCTTGCCAGAACCGTACCGATAACTATTCCCGCCAGCAGGAAAAACAAAAACGCTATTGTTCTTTTGATATCCTTTCCCATATCAGCCATCCTTTCATTCTCTGTCCGAAACGCATACGCCGCGGTAGTAAAGTCCCCTCGTGTAGCCGTTTTCAAGGACTTTTTCACCTCTCCGCAGACATTCAAGCGCGCGTCTCATCTCGTCGGGGGTCTCCTCCGTGAAGTCAAATTCAAAAATGTCCGCGGAAATATCCTCCGCCTTGTCGGTCATCATCAGCGGCACACAGTTCAGTATCTCGCTTGCGCCGTTTCCGCATATTACAGGAAAGCTTCTGCCCGTCCTGTCGGAAAGATTTCCCGAGCAGTTCTTGCAGTCCTGCGCGCCTTTGGCGGGACAGTTTCTCGTCAGCATAAGGGGCAGTCTGCCGTACACGATAACAGCCGTGGGCAAAATTCCTCTCAATGCCCTCAGTTGATCGAGCCTGCACTCAAAGCTTGCGGTAATGTCGGACAGACCGATTTCCTTTGCCGCAAGAGCCGCCCAGGGGTTTGCAATGTTCAGACCAAATCCTCCGCTGAGCTTAAAGCCAAGCTCACCACCGATCTTAATGTGTGCAATATTCGTGCAGAGCAAACGTTCAAACCCCGCATCGCGCAGAGCTTTCAGCATTGCACACAGAGCGGCTTCGTCCGCAGTAAATCTTGGCGGAGCAATAACTAAACGGGACTTGTCCGCGTCCCCGGAAATTTTTCCGCACAGATCAATCGGTATCACAAACTCGTCCGCATTCAGTTCAGCCAATGCCGCAAGCTGTTCGGGACGGCACAGTCTCACCCGAATTTTTTTCGTGTCTCCGCAAGCACCCGAAAGTTTTTCGGAAATTTCCGTATCTGCTTCGCAGTATCGCTGAACGGGCTTTGCCCGCAAAATTCTCTCCTCGTCCATTTTTAAGACGGCTTCACGCCTTAACGCATTTACCGCCGCCGCCGAAAGGGTCAGCCCATCGCCGATATCCGCTTTCAGCAAGTTAAGGGTGTAGACCGTGTCACCGAGCTTGTCAAGCTGACGGCGCAGATATTCCTCGTCTGCAGGACGCTTTAACGCCTTTTCGGGAACGTCCCCATCTGCTGAAACGGTCAAGCCGCCGCAGGACATTTCCAGCCGTACGGGCTCGCCCTCCGCCAGACGGACATAAAAATCCGCCGCACCGTCTGCTGCCTTAGTCTCCCTGCGGTAGGTCTCCCGCAGCTTCGGCAGCACCGTTTCCGCGGCGGTAACATCTTCCTTTGTTCTGTAGCCGAACATATCCCTGCCAAACTTTCCGGTAAGATAACCGTCGGTAAAGCCGCTCCGCGAAAAAACCGAACGCAGGGTGTCCAGATCGGGTTCTCCACCGTCCAGAGCCGCACGGCAGGCTGTAACGGCAGCGGCAACATATTCGGGACGCTTCATTCTTCCCTCGATCTTAAAGGACGCCGCGCCCATGTCCGCAAGAGTTTTTATGTGAGGAATACCGCACAGGTCTTTCAGGGACAGATCGTAGTCCCCGCCGAAAGGCAAACGGCACGCCTGCGCGCAAAGCCCGCGGTTCGCGCTTCGTGAGCCTATCATCGCGCTCATGTAGCACTGTCCCGACACGGACATACACAGCGCGCCGTGAATGAAAACCTCGGTCTCAACGCCCGTACCGATGATTTTTTCCAGTTCTTTAAGGGACAGCTCCCTCGCCGCCACAACGCGGGAGAATCCCATTTCCCGCGCAAGCCTTGCGCCCTCAGGGGTATGTACGGTCATCTGAGTGGAGGCGTTCAGCTTCATATCGGGCAGGCATTCCCGAACCAACCGAGCCATGCCCAAGTCCTGAATAATAAGTCCGTCAACACCTATCTCGGCAGACTTTTTCGCTTCCGCCAGAAAGTCACCCACCTCTTCCGCAAAAACGACAGTGTTCATAGCGCGGTAAAGCTTGACCCCGTGGAGATGACAGTACCGAACCGCTTCCGCAAGCTCACTGTCGGAAAAATTGGACGCGTTCGACCGTGCGGAAAAAAGCTTTCCGCCCGCATAGACCGCGTCCGCCCCGCACCGAACGGCGGCGGTAAGACTTTCCGTGCTTCCCGCAGGAGCGAGCAGTTCTGGCTTTGATCTGGTTTTGGACAATGGTTCGGACATTTTTCTATCCTTTCGGTAAAGTCATTTGTTTACTTTTTTATTTTTGCGCTGTCAAGGGTAAGCTGTTCGTCGATATCCGATTTCATGTGCTTTATCTTCAGCTCGTTTTCCAGCGAGGAAATTCTCGCCAGATGCGCCTTTTCGTTTTTGACAGCTTCGTCACGTTCAAGACGCGCCTGACAAGCGTCGTCAACGTACTCCTTTATCTGAGTGCGGATATTGTCAATGCTGTCGTTGGCTTTTTTGCACTCGTCAAAAGCTGCCAGCGCCACCAGCATAGCCGCCGAGTGGAGGGAAATATCCGATTCAGACATCATATTATAAATTTCTGTTTCGACCTTTTTTGCAAGCTCCGTAAAATAGCTTGGAGCCTCTTCGGTCTTGAGGCTGAATTCCTTGCCGCAGATCGTGATCCTTACCTTGTTCATAAACAACTTTCCTTTCGTACCGTACAAGTTTTAAGCAATCAATTTTATTATAACCTATTTTGGGCAGGATTGCAAGAAAATTTTACATTTTGACGAGGAGATTAGTTTTAGTTTCAGCATTACCGTGGTGAGGTAAATTTTGATTTACGCGACTAACTGTCGTAGCACTTCGGCGGCTTCGCCGCCTGAGCGTTCCGACAGTTCGTGCGTTAAATCAAAATTTATCCACTAAAAAATTTTGCAGGCACGTTTCAGAATTTCCCCGCAAAAAAGAAAGTGCCCCTGTCGGGGGAGACAGGGGCGAAGATCATGATATAGGATTATTGGGGGTTACCTCGAACCGTAGGGGTAAACGATCCGAGGCTGAGGTCTTTTATATGGTTTTCACCTGACAGGCTTACGGGGTAAATAAGCCTGCATATAAAAGCACTTTTGGGGGGAGTACTCATTTCCTGAGTACGCTTATATGATAACCCCTTTTTGTGTAAATCCTGTGAAAAGCCGCTGAAATCAAAGCGAAAGAATTGTGCAAACTAAAAACCGCATCGGCAGCGCGTCAGAGCCGCCGATACGGTGGTTTTATTAATTCTGGGAAATGTAGTCAAGGGGATTTGCGTATGTTCCGTAGCTTCTTACCTCGAAGTGGAGGTGGTTGCCTGTGGAATCGCCCGTGCTTCCCACATAGCCGAGAAGCTGTCCCTTTACAACGTAGTCTCCGTAGCTTACCGCGATGGAGCTCTGGTGAGCGTAAACGGTAACATTTCCGTCGTCGTGCTGAACTCTTACGCAGTTTCCGTAGCCGCCGTTCCAGCCGCCGCCTGTTTCAATAACAGAACCGGATTCTGCGGCGTAAATGGGAGTTCCGTAGGGAGCTGCGATGTCAATGCCCTTGTGACCTCTTCCGTCGCCCTGATAAGCGGAGATATAACCGCCGTCCAAAGGCCAGAAGTAAGTGCCCGAACCGCCCGAACCTGTGCTTACGGGAGTTGTGGTCTCTCTTGTGCCGACGCGCATATGCTTGGTGACCGGCTCGGAGATAACGACTTCGTCAACTACCTCGGTGGAAACCGCAACGTCGCCTCTGTAGGTAACAAGCGCGCGGACTTTCTTTTCGCCCTCAACGCCGGGAATATCCACTTCG
This sequence comes from uncultured Clostridia bacterium, assembly GCA_947177695.1. GTDB lineage: Bacteria > Bacillota > Clostridia > Oscillospirales > Ruminococcaceae > RGIG8773. The sequence continues at coordinate 5,954 of CAMWVO010000002.1, read as the reverse complement.
GAATCGCCCTTGTACATATCCGGGTCTTTTGTCTTAACGATCTTGTAGTCGATAGCTTCGGTATATTCTACCTCTTTTGTGGTAAGAACCTGCAGATAGGGAACTTCCTCGCTGAGCTGAACCACCGCGCCGATGGGGCAGTACTGAGTAAGATCGTCGATCTTTTCGCCCTTGTAAGTGATGTTGCAGTTAACAAGCTCCTCGGTAGTCATTCCGTTGTTTTTGGCAATTTTCCAGGGGTTGTCACCCTCGCGGATCTCGTAGTAAAGAGGCTCGGAAACGATGGAATCAAGCTTTTCGATGATAGCGTCCTGATCCACGATATCCTCGGGATCAACGTACTGCTCGTAGGTATACTCAATATCCTTGTCAAAGGACACGTCAACGATATCGTCTGTAAGATACTCTTCCTTCATACTTTCAAGGAAATCGGTTATCTCATCGTTGGACTTTACAGCGCCGATCACTTCTCCGTTTACCGTGACCACGAAAGCGCGTTCTCTGTCGTCAGTCTCCTCCGCGCTGATGTCGGGAGCGGTATTTCCGTAAAGCTTAAGACCGTTTTCCTCGGAACTGCCGCCGGCAGCGGGAGCGTCCTGCTCAGCGTTTTCGGATTCCTCTGCGGGAAGCTGTTCTTCGGGGGACTGAATATCCATCTGTTCCTGAATAACATCCGCAAGAGCGTGCTCGTCGATGACCTCGTCCTGAGCGCCGAGCGGCTTAAGCGAAAGCGTAGCGGTAATATATGTATCGCTGCTTGTATCGTAGTAGGTCGCTCTTTCGGAAATAACCTCCTGAGCGCTGTTCAGAACGGCTTCCTCGGAAACCACGCCGATCTCCTGACCGTTGTACTCGACGGTAACGCCGTAGTCAGCCGAAGCCTTGTCAGCAACAACGCACACGAGAAAGACCACGCATACTGCGGGAACGGCGTAATTGACGAAAGAAGCTGCAAGCTTTTTTCTGCCCTTAACATCGTCCGCGATATCGGAAAGCTGAAGAAGCAGTGCTTTTCCGAAGCCTGCCTCGGCAGATCTTTCGGAGAACTTTTTTCTGCTGTCCGAGATCTTCTTTCTTAAGCTGACAAAAGAGCCGCCGATTTTTTCTATCCGTTCTGCCGCCGATTTTTTGATTCCTCTTCCGAGAGGACTTGCGCCCTTTACGATCCTGACAGCTGCTTTTCCGAGGAAGAACACCGTTCTTTTCACAGCAGCGGAAGCAAGATATGTAACGAGCGAACCAACGCTGACCATAGCCGACTCGAAGCTTATTTTTTTATTGTCCGATACGGCGATATCCGTTTGCGTTCCGAAAACGTTCTGATTTCCGAAAGCGTCGTGGATACGGTACATTACGATCTCTCCTTTCGATTGTTCGTTTTGTTCACACATATATACAAATTGATCTAAATTGACATAAGATTACATAAACTGCAAAACAGTTACAAAACAGTTACATTAATATTATTATACCTCTTTTTTTTCAAAAAGCAACACCTAATCGTCCTTAGTCACATTTTATTAATCTTTTTTGTATACAGGCACAATTTTCGACCGTATTTTCGGTTATTTTTTATATAAATTTTTATCATAATGACTGACAGTTTCTTCCTTGAAAGGGAATTTGTTCATTAATTAACAAAATTTTACAGTTACAATCTGTAACCTTTTCGCGGAACATTTCCCCGCAAACTCAGTGCAAGCCCCAAACAGTCCGATTTGGAAAAGGTTACACAACGGTTACAAAGCGGCTGTAATATTTACTTTCTCTGTAATATTTATTTTTGAAAAAAGTGCGGCATCCCGCAAATCGCGTGCCGCATCCGAGCTTCCGCCTGTCATGTCCGACCGTTTATATCCAAGCTGCCCGCCTCCAGACGGATAATTTTTCCGTCAGAGGGACGTGCAAACCGCATTTCTCCGCAGTGCAGAGCCTGACGCTTGAAAAGCTCAAGCCCGCCGCCGTAGAAATCGTCTCCCGCAAGAGGGTGTCCAACAGAAGAAAAATGCACCCTTATCTGGTGCGTCCGACCGGTTTCGAGGGATACCCGCACAAGACAGTGGGTCTCCGTTTCTTTTAATATAGTATACCTTGTAACAGCCCGTTTGCCGTCTCCGCAGACCTTCCTGCGGACAACGGAAGCCTCCGCCCTGCCTATGGGCGCGTCGATAATATATTCTCCCGACGGTTCGGCGTACCATTTTATCAGCGGGTCTTTTATCTCCCGCGGAATGGGCATACCCTCGGTTACAGCAAAATAGATCTTGTCAATGCGTCCGCTCAGAACGCTTGCCGCATAGGGATTTTTCGCAATGGCGCAAAGCCCCGAGGTGTCCTTGTCAAGCCTGTTTACGGGACGGAACGTCAGGTCGGGATAAAGAGAGGCGAAATAATTTCCCAGCGTGTCCCCACGGTGTCCCGCCGACGGGTGGACGGGCATTCCCGCAGGCTTGTCGAAAACGATAAGATCGCCGTCCTCGTAAACGGTGGGAGCGAAAAGCTCACCGTTCGGTTCGGTGAGCCGTTCGTTCTGTATTTTCAGGGAAATAACGTCTCCCGCGTGAACAATATCCGCCGTACGTATCTGAAAACCGCGGCGGGTAATGCCGTCGGGAACGCGCTTGAGCCTTGCCGTGAGACGTCTCGATACGCCTCTGCTCCTGAGAAGATCGCCGCAGGATTTTCCCTCGTCGGAAGCTCCTGCGGTAAAATCAACGGTCTGAATATTATTCGGCAACGACGGTCACCCGCTTTCCGTCACGATCCGGTTTTTCGGCATCCTCACCGCTGCCTGCGTCATTTTCATAGGACACTATCATTTCGTTTACCGCCGCAGTGTACATCATTCTCATGTAGGGGAAAACAAAAACCGCAGGGAATATCAGCACGCAGAAAGGAAGCCACTTTGCGGACGACAGCACGGTTTCCGTAAGATAATCGGTCTTGCCCTTTGCTATGCGGACGCTTTTTTCAATTATATCCTTAACCGAAGCGTCAGGGTCGAGGGCGAAAAGATATTCCGCCGCCGCAAAACGGCAGTTAAAGGCAGCCGCTGCGCATATCACGCCTCCCGTCAGCAGCACCGCAGCCGCAGCCGCTGCGTATGCCGCGCCGCTGCCTGCGGTCTGTATCGTACGCACCAGATACAGACCCAAAACGAGCATTGCGGCAAGGGGCAGGGTAAAATAAAGCCGTCTGACAAAAAGACATAAGTTCAGTTTGAATATCTGTCCCGCCCTTTTCCACGAGCCGTAACAGCTGAAAATACTTCTGGCGTGCACAGAGTTTCCGCGTATCTGCTGAAGCCTGTACCATTTCACACCGTAGCGGAACGGCTCTGAAACAAATATGAAAAGGACAGCGATTATGACCGTTACCGCAATAGCCCCGCCGTCGGAAATGCCGATAAAGCTTTTTGGGACAGCGGTTATCCCGTCCATGCGCATATAGTCTATGATCATTGCCCATATCAGCATTGCCGCCGATATTCCGCCCGCGGTGAGGAAAAACACCGCCGCGTTTTCTCCCCAGCTGTATCTGAGCCGCAGTTTGACGGTTTGTTTGAGTTCTTTGACAGATTTCACGTTTTTACTCCTTTGTATCAAGTGTGGATCATTTTTTGCGCGAACCGATAATGCCGCCGATCTCATCAAGCGTCGGCGGATAAAGCTGAAGCGGATATCTTGATATTGCCGCCGCAGAGCAGGCGCTTGCAAAGGTCACAAGTTCATCGTCTGACATACCTTTGAGCAAAGCGTAAGCGCAGCCTGCTTTAAAGGAATCTCCCGCGCCCAGTGTGCTTACAGCGTTGACCTTAAACGGAGAGAACCGCTTTGCTTCACCGCCGCGGCGTGCGTAAAAGAAATCCTTTCTGCCGTTGGTGATAACGGTAAGTCCTCCGCCGTTTTCCTGAAAAAGAGGAAAAAGCTCCTCGCGGGTCATGTCCGGATAGTTGTTTTGTATGCCCTCGCCCGATATTACCGAGACCGCCGAGTGCCTGTGTATGTAGCTGTCATATTTGCAGTCAATGGTGACATAGGGCTTTCCGTGCTTTACGCAGTATTCCGCGGCAAGATCGGAATCGTCCCAGAAAAACGAGTCCACAGCCGCGGCTTTGCAGCGGATTATATCCTCTTCTTTGGGCTTGTTCCAGTGTCTTGTTCCCGAACTGTAAGCCTCGCTGAAAAATTTTCCGAACATACCCATAGGAGTGCGGGTGTCTCCCGATATTATAACATAATCTTCAAGACCCTCAAAATTTCCGTCAAAGGTAAGGGAACTTATATCGACGGTCTTTCCGCTGTAAAATTCCCGCACAAGCGGCGCGGTTTTATAGCCGATATGAGTTCCGTCCATTTTGACTTTTATCCCAAGTGCAGCCAGCACCGTAGCGCACGTCCCCGTTTCGCCGCCGGGAAAGCTGTAGCTTGCCGAAAGCTCGGAATACTCATCGGGAGTGAGAAATCCTCCCTCAATCATAAAGCTGTGGGAACCCGCTATCATTCCGTAGCAGTAAACATCATAATTTTCCATAACAATCTCCTCCGCAGTAATTTCATAAGTCCACCAAAGTTCAGCGGACTTTGGATAATTATAGACGGAGCAGACTTAAAATAATATTATTTTTGTTGCAATCATAGCATATTTGTTGTATAATTACCGCAAGAGGTGATAAAATGAGCATTTCAAAGGAGCTTAACGCTCGTCTGCTTGAAAGCGCGGAGGAACAGCGCGTCCATGTGGAATACCGAAGCGAGTACGGATACTACGGCGCTGTGGCGGAGGGGGATATGGAAGCAGTGAAAAAAGTCCTCGTCCGACCGGACAACGTAAGCCTTTACGAAAACGGCGAGTACGGCATTCTCTCCAAGGACAGGCTGCGGAATATCCGCTATCACTTTGTTGTAGCCGCCGCGCTGATAACCCGCCTGTGCGTGGAAAAGGGTCTGGAGCGGGAGCTTGCCTACACCATGAGCGACCTTTACATCGAGAAAATGGACAGGCTCCAGACCGCGGAAAAGGTGCTGTCCCTCTATAACGAAATGCTGCTTGCCTTTACGGGGAAAATGGCTGACCTGCCCAAGCGGGAGGTGTACTCTATCCATGCGGTAAAAGCCATAAATTATATCTGCCGCCACAGAACCGAAAGGATAACGGCGGCTTCGGTATCGGAGGCTCTCGGTCTGAACAGAAGCTATCTTTCCACACTTTTCAAAAGGGAAACGGGTGTGTCAATAAGCGGCTATATCCGTACCGAAAAGCTTAAAGCGGCGGCAAATATGCTTGTTTTTTCCGACTGCTCCTGCGCCGATATCGCAGAGTATTTCGGATTTGCGTCCCAAAGCCATTTTATCAGGCTTTTCAGGGAGGAGACGGGTCTCACACCTGCGGAGTACCGGAAGAAAAATTCCCGCTCACTGTTTTTTCGGGACACTCGGTAACGTCCGATATAAGTTATTCTCCGTCGGCTTCATTGGCGGGAACTTTTCCCAGTATCTCAAAGGTATTGCCGTTCTGCCACATCATGGCGGTGACAAGTATCTCGTAGCCCTCGCCGGGTTCGCAGGCGAACTCCATGGGCTTCTTTTTCGGCAGACCGAAGCAGGACAGCATATTCATCAGTATGCCCGAATGAGTGACCGCTCCGGCGTGGGTGAAGCCCTCCTTCATCATGTCCAGTATCATCAGATTAAGAGCGGAGTAGCACCGCAGCATCATGCTCCGCAGGGTCTCTCCGTTTGGGGGAGGATTGTCAAGACCGCCCTTGAGCCACTTTTTGAAGCTGTCCAAATGAACAAGCTCTTCGGCGGGAAGTCCCTCAAATACGCCGAAATCCATTTCCCGCAGATCGTCCACAATGACTATCTCCCTGTCGGGGAAAATTATCTCCGCCGTCTGGATCGCTCTTTCAAGAGGACTGGAATATACCCGCTGTACCTTGGGGTATTCAAGCT
>CAMWVO010000001.1 GCA_947177695.1 uncultured Clostridia bacterium | reverse complement strand
CTTCTGCGAGCTGGGCTCAGCTCGACCAGCTTTAGTCGGCGGCTTCGCCGCCTGAATGTTCCGACAGTTAGTCGTGTAAATCAAAATTTATCACCTTTACCGACAAACCAAAACGGACGTCAAATTGCGTCCGTTTTTTATTTCCATATCCGAATAATCGCTCGGCTTGTACCATGCATATACTGAAAAGAGGTCTCAATATTGAATATCGAGATCGGACTGCCGAAAAGCGCAGTCCGGCGATAATACTATAAGGAGTGATTTGCATGGGTCTGACTGCCGGATCGGTGGGCAGAAACGCCTGCGACGGAAGCTTTTCCGTCAGCAGGGGCGACGGCGACAAGGTCGTTGCTCTGGCGGGAAATCCTAATGTGGGAAAATCAACGGTCTTTAACGCTCTGACGGGAATGAAGCAGCACACGGGAAACTGGACGGGCAAAACCGTTTGCAGCGCGCAGGGCAGATGCGTGCGGGGCGAACGCAGCTATGTTATGGCTGACATTCCGGGTACATATTCCCTGCTTGCACATTCCGCCGAAGAGGAGGTTGCGCGGGACTTCATATGCTTCGGCTCTCCCGAAACCGGCGTCCCCGACGCGGTGATCGTGGTGTGCGACGCGACCTGTCTTGAACGAAATCTTAATCTTGTCCTGCAAACGATAGAAATAACCGAACACACCCTTGTGTGCGTAAATCTTCTGGACGAAGCGGAAAAGAAAATGATATCCGTCGATCTGGAAAAACTGAGCAAACTGCTTGGAGTACCCGTCTGCGGCGCGGCGGCAAGAAGCGGAAAGGGCATAGACGAGATGATGGCGCGCCTTCCCGAAGCGTTAAACGCAAAGCGTCCCGAAAAACCATGCCTGCTGTATTCGGAGGAAATAGAAGCTGCTGCGGAGATACTGTCCTCCGAGCTTGAACCGAAGCTTAACGGAAAGCTGTCCCCCCGCTGGACGGCTTTGAAAATTCTGGAGGGGGACGAAAAGCTTCTTGGTTCCATAAATAAATTTGCGGGCTTCGACCTTTCAGCCGACGACGAAATATGCCTCGCCGCATTCAGGGCGGGAGAGCTTCTTGCGGAAAAAGGCATAGACCGCGCCGCGCTCAAGGATATGCTTGTAACCTCGGCGGTAAGGCAGGCGGAGAGTTACGCCGCCGAGTGCGTTTCCTTTGAACGTCCAGATTATTACGAGCGCGACAGGCGTATAGACCGGGTGCTTACCCATAAAGTATGGGGCGTACCCATCATGGCTGCGCTTCTGCTGGCGATATTCTGGATAACCATTGAGGGCGCAAACTATCCCTCCGACCTGCTTTTCGGCGCGCTTTTCTCTTTGGGAGATAAGCTTTCCGACCTGCTTGCAGCCGCGGGCGCACCCGAGTGGCTTCACGGTCTGCTCATCGACGGCGTGTACCGCGTCCTCGCATGGGTAACGTCGGTAATGCTCCCGCCGATGGCAATTTTCTTTCCGCTGTTCACCCTGCTTGAGGACGTGGGGTATCTTCCCCGCGCCGCCTTCAATCTTGACAGATACTTCAAAAAAGCGGGTGCCTGCGGCAAACAGGCTCTTACCATGGCAATGGGCTTCGGCTGCAACGCCGCGGGGGTAACGGGCTGCCGCATAATAGACTCTCCGAGAGAACGGCTCATAGCCATACTCACCAACAGCTTTGTACCATGCAACGGAAGATTTCCCACCCTTATCGCGATAATAACCATGTTCATAACGGCGGGTGCGGGCGGCTTTGCGGGAAGTCTGGCTTCGGTCGCGGTGCTTACCGCGGCGGTAATTCTCGGAGTTTTTCTCACCCTGCTTATGTCGCGGCTTCTTTCCTGTACGGTACTGAAAGGCGTGCCCTCCTCCTTTGCGCTGGAGCTTCCTCCTTACCGCCGACCGCAGATAGGAAAGGTCATTGTCCGCTCGGTTTTTGACAGGACGATATTCGTCCTCGGCAGAGCCATTGCCGTAGCCGCTCCCGCAGGACTTGTAATATGGCTTCTCGGCGCGGTAAAGATCGGGGACGCTGCTCTGCTCACCGTCTGCGCCGATTTTCTCGACCCGTTTGCACGGTTTATCGGTCTGGACGGAGTTATACTTTTAGCGTTTATTTTGGGCTTTCCCGCAAACGAAATAGTCGTGCCGATAATGCTCATGGCGTATCTTTCCACAGGAAAGATCGTGGAATACGAAAATCTCGGTCAGCTTAAAACGCTTCTTGCGGACAATGGCTGGACTCTCACCACAGCGGTCTGCACTATTATTTTCATGCTTTTCCATTTTCCCTGCTCCACCACCTGCATTACCGTGAAAAAGGAAACTGGCAGCCTTAAATGGACAGCCGCCGCCTTTGTGCTTCCCACTGCGGTCGGGATAGTCCTCTGCGCGCTTACGGCAAATCTTATGCGGCTTTTCGGCGTATAGTTCTGACCGCAGACCAAAATACCGATTAAATGTTCCCCGTCCGATAATACTGACGGGGAACATTGCAATATCCGCAGACTGTTTACCTTAATTTATTGACAAACATACAAAAATGCCGTATAATAAAAACATAAATTTAATAAAAACAGATTATTTAATTCATAGATAACACAAAAATAAACGATTTCAAATTATTGAAACAGAAACGGAGTTGCTTTTATGAATATGCTTCTTGTTCTGCGTTCGGAAATAGTATGCGCCATCATTCTGGTGCTGCTGCTGGTATATTATTGGATATACGGCAGCAAAACCGAAAAAATATTTTTCAGGGTTTGCCTGTTTGGACTTACGCACGTTATCTTTGACGGAGTAACCGTTTATACCGTAAATCACCGTCAGACAGTCGATGCGTCTATGAATGAAGTTTTGCATATGCTTATGTATTTATCCGCCATCTGCTTTGGCTGCGAAATTTTTTGCTATATTCTAAAAAATCTGATCTCAAGCGAGTCGCTGAAAAAATATTTGAAATTTGTGCGTCTGCCTGTTCTCTTATATGCGGTTGTAATGCCTTTCCTTAAAATAGTGTATCTGCCGGGAAACGGAACGGATTACAGCGCGGGAAGCTGCACCTTGGTCGGCTTTGCCATAGTTGCTCTGTACAATATTGCAGGTATGGTAATACTTCTGGTAAATATACGGCGGGCGGAAAAAACTATTATAACCGGTTTGCTGCCCTGCAATATGTTTGTGCTTTTAAGTATGCTTATACAGCTTTCGGTCGTGGAATTCTTTTTTACCGGCGCGGCGGTAACTCTCGTTACAATGGGACTTTTCTTCACGATCGAAAATCCTGCCGCACATTTTATGAAGCGTGCGTACATTGATCTGGATACCGGTATCAAAAATAAGAACTGCTACAATGAGGACATGAAAAGGCTTGATGCAAAATATTTTTCAGATGAAAAAGGCAGCAATTTGATAATATGCGTTGTATGCGATCTGAACGGTTTAAAAACGGTAAACGACAATTACGGACACATTGCGGGAGACGAGCTTATTCGTGCGGCAGCGGACGTTCTATCCAAAAATCTGAGATCGGCATATAATGTTTACCGTATAGGCGGAGATGAATTTGTAGCGGTATTTATTGACAAAAATAAATCAAACGTTGAAAAAGAGATCGCAGATGTGCGGAACGGCTGCAATACATACACAGATCTAAAACAACCGTTAAGTATTGCAATAGGAGCTGCCGACGTAAACGATGATGAATTTGTAAGCGTTTTTGATGTTATTTCTCTTGCAGACAAGCGTATGTACGAAGATAAAATAAGGATCAAAGAAAGCAATCCCGCTATCAGCGTAAGATAAATCATTTTAAGCCAAGCTTATTTTGCAGGGAACTAAGCGTTTGACCCCTCGGTATGACCGGGGGTCAAACTATGCAATAAAAACAGCCGAAAGCACAATGAAATGCTTTCGGCTGTTTGAATATTCAACTGATGACGTCTGCGTCCCAAAAGTATTTGCACCGAGCCGCGGACTTATCTTTTTTCAACGTTCTTTATGCGGTATCTTTTTTTGCCGCTCTGTACGATCTTAAGCTTTTTGTTGTGCGGCATGATGTCGGGCAGCGCGGTAAAGAGCAGCACTCCCGAATTAAAGGTACCCGCAAAGTCGCCGTTGATAACTCCTCCGCCCGCGGAAACGTCAAGGATATGCTCCTTGTAGATTACAAAGGCGTAAGGCGAAAAGCTTGTGCAGACAAACTGGATACACCATACGTTGTCTATATCCACAACTGCGCTGGGCAGTACCTCGAGAGCGGTATCCGCAGTACGGATCCAATCCTCTGCGGAATCGGCTCTGATCTCCTCTGTCTCATCCATTCCGTCGCCGATATGTACCACCGTGATATAGTCGCGGTAAGCGATAAGCCTGTCGGGTATCGGCATTGTTACCGTCACGCTGAAGCCGCTGTTGGGATCGACCTCGATCTTTGTACCCTCCCTGTAGATACTGATATCAAAGGGATAGATTATAAAGCTGTTCAATCCATCTGCGTAATTCTTGAGCACGTCCTTTACAGCGTCGGTGGACTCTCTGTTTGTAGTGAAGTAAACGTCTACCGACTCGTCAAAAGCGGCGTGGTTTGCGCTTGCGGTAATGTACTCGCTGTGAGAAATGCCGTAAGGCGTTGTACCCTTGACGTTGAGATTGCTGTCGATATCGGTCAGCGAACCCGTGGAGGGAGTTGCCGAAACCGACATGGAGTACTCGCCGTAAAATCTTTCGCCGTTTATGGTCTTATAGGGAGCTACCATATAGGTATACTTCTGACCGTTTTTCAGACCGGTATGGGAAAATTTGGTGCCGCTTATAACGGTTATCGGTTCAAATTCCATTGTTCTGGTATTATAGAGATAAACAACGTATCCCTCCGCGCCCTTGACGGCTGTCCAGTTCAGGTCGATCTGACGGTTGCCCGCTGTAGCGACAAGGTCTATTACCGAATTAAGCGAAACGCCTGCGGTAACGGTCACCGATCTTGTGGGACTGCTGTAAACTCTTGTGCCGTTTACGGTCTTATAGGCAACAACGTAATATGTCCAGCTGTCTCCGTTTAAAAGACCCGTGTGAACATAATTGGGCTTGCTCACATCGAACTGATAGGAGCGTCCGCCGCCGTAAGCGTAGACGATATAACCCTCCGCGCCCTTAACGGCTGTCCATGTCAGGGATACCTGACCATCGGTTGTCACCGCGTTGAAATCCTTGGGAGACTCCAGCTCGTCGCCTATCGTAAAGTTAAGGTGGTTTGACTCGCCTGAGCTGAAAATTCTTTCACCGTTTACGGTCTTATAAGCCACTACGTAGTATTCGTATCTGTCGCCGTTATTGAGACCCGCGTGCTGGAAGCTCGTCTTGCTTATATCGACCTCTTCCCACGCTCCGCCGTTTTTGCGGAAGTAAAGGATATAGCCCTCTGCGCCCTTTACCGCGGTCCACTTAAGATCCACGATACCGTCCTTGGTCGTTCCCGAGAAGTCCTTGGGAGCATCGAGAGGCACGCCGACAATAGCCCAAGCCTCATCGGATTTCGGGCTGAACACTCTTTCGCCGCTTACTTCCTTATAAGCCTCTACATAATATGTGTATCTGTCGCCGTTGTTAAGTCCCGAATGAACATAATTGGGCTTTGTCACGTCAAAAACGGTCTCATCGGTATAGTTTGTGGAGGTTCCGTTCTTTTTGATGTATTTGTAGTGGAGCAGATAGCCCTCCGCGCCGTTTACGGCAGCCCATGTAACTGTGATAGTTCCGTCGGTCGTCACGGCTTTAAGATCCTGCGGCGTAGTGAGAGCCTTGCCGACTTTAACGGTAACAATGCCCGAGGGGTCGCTCTCGATCACCTGAACGCCGTCGCTGCCGTTGACGTTTACATTTTTGTAAGCTACAACGTAATATTCAAGAACGTGTTCGTTTACAAGATTTGTCTGAGTGTAGGTAGTTTTTGTTGTCTTGAAAGTTCCGGACGCGCCGGTGTTCTTATTCTTATAGTACAGTGTATAGCCTGTCGCACCGGGAACAGCGTCCCACTTAACGGTTATCTGACCGTCCTTGCTGCCGTCGGCAACAACATTTTCTGGCGTATCCAGTCCCAGACCGACAGTTACGTTGCGCGGGTCGCACCATTCGCCGTAGTACGGTCTTTCGCCTGTGCTTGTTTCGATCATAACATAAGGTCTTACGCGGTAAGTGTACTGCTCACCGTTGTAAAGCTCCGTATGAGCGAAAGTCGTTCCGTTTTCGATATCTCTTGTGTCAATTATCTCCGGCGGATTAAGCGTCTCGACCTTCTTTGTAATCGGGTTGTATCTTGATCTCTGAGTGATCTCCAGCTGGTAGCCGTCCGCACCCTCAACAGCCGTCCATGAAACGTCCACTCTGCCGTCGCTGTTGACGATCGCCAGCGCCGTTCTGCTGATCTTAAGCTCCAGCTTAGCCGCGCGGATAGTAGGTGTGCTGTAGATTTTCGCCTGGTTGTCTTTTCTCGTATAGGCGATCGCATAGTAATAATACTGAACGCCCTCGGCGATATTGGTCGTATCGTCAATATTTCTTATTGCCTTTTCAAAGTCAGACTTGCCGACGCCCGTGATCTTGAAATCCTTATAGGCGTCTCCCGGACTTGCCGACTGAGTTTTGAGCCAGTCGGAGAAAGTTGTTGTTCCGTTTGCAACCTCGGGAATTGTTTTCGGGTCTATCTCACCGACCGAGCGGTATATCTCAACGCCGTCGTAATCGCCTACCGCAGGAGACCAGGACAGCTTGATGGATTTTGCTTTCGGATTTCCGTCGTCAACAGCCAGATTGGGCGCAGCGGGAGCAATGTACAGATTTCTGAACACTCTGGAGTAAATAACGTTCATCTTTGTCTCGCTGTTGGATTTGATCTGATCCTTACTGCTGGAAATAATGCCCACATTGTTTTCGTTATAACCGGTATTGCCCCAGACGTTTCTGTACGCCTCTATGAAGTACTGATAGCGCGAACCGGGCGTTACGTTGTTGACCGCATATTCAAGCGTATGACCCACGTCCATCGGAGAATCATATCGCTTGTTGGTCACATCGTACCTGTAAACCACATATCCCTCTGCGGGAGTATTCAGATCGCTTGAATTTCCGCCTTTCTGAAGCACCTCGGACCAGGTGAGCATTACCTTTCCGCTGTTGCAGTCGATAATGCTGCAGTCATCGATCTCCACACCGTTTTCATTAACGATCTTCAGCACTGGCGGGTCAAACGTAGCGTCAAGCCTGCCTATATCCTTTATGGACGCCTGACCGTCTACGGCAAAGCCGTCCTTTTGCTCCAGAGAAATTCTTGCGCTTGAATCCGGATCGTCAGGATCTTTGGGAGTATATTTATATCTGTCGATAAGCGTTGTGGGTGCAAGACGCACTCTGACGCCTGTCGTCGATCCTATATCGGTGAATACCCATTCGGAAGCGTCTTTTCTGACGTTGTTTTCATTGAGCACTCGGCCCGACGCCGTATCAACAAGTTCAATATGTACCGTGTCGATCAGTTCACGGTCGAGAGAACCGAGAGACCAGGTAACTCTCACCGAGCCGTATGCCACGTCGTAGTTTATAAGGCTCGCGTCAATAACGCGCGCAGACGCGGAATCAAACTCGTCTTTTCTGTAGTAATTGTCGTTGCCGCCCGAATTGGGGTCGTAAACGTAGTCCACGCCTTCTACCGTGGTAGTCGCCGTGATAGCCGCCGCGACCTCGAAGCTTATACCCAGCTCGGGAACGAACATCATCACAAAGGCAGCAGCCAGAACAGCGGACATTATCCTGCCCCAGAACGGTCTCTTGACATAAACTATATCGTCCTGTCTGCGGGTCCTGACCTTTTCGCTCGGCTGCTTTACGCCGAGGAAGTTTCCGTTTTTATCGGACAGCGCAAGGTCTGCGCGGCACAGGAAAGCGTACCACAGTTTTATAAATATCTCGGCTGTCACACACGGGAGCCACATCAGCTTGTTCTTGCTCCGCCGCGCCTTTAAGCGCCGAAGCATTTCCTTTTTGGTATTAAAATCCAGCATAGATACCCTCCATATATAGCGGGACGTTATCCGTCCGTCTTGTTATTTTTAAAGACACTTAGCCATTGTTATAATAATACCATATTTTCAAAAAAAAGTAAAGGAATTTATATCGGCAAATTTGCACAAATTTACACACCGATCATCAATATTTTGTATAAAATCCGATCACATTTGCTTCCTGACCACGCCGTACTCGTCGTCAAGGCGGTACCAGTGGCATTCGCTGCTGCCTCCGCTGAGAAATCTTCCCATTTCGTCCTCGTCAAGATCGGCGGCGCAGACGTACTGCTCCCAGTCCTCGTCGTAAACATAGTTTACACAGCTTTCACATTCGCTCATAGCCTTATCTCCACCTTATTCCTTATTTTCATGCTGTCGGGTGTTACCTTACAGTCGTAAGCCATCAGCCTTACTCCACGCTCAGCCGCAAGCCTTAATGCCTGTCCGAACTCCGGGTGAGTTGCGTCGTTGGGCGTAAAGTACCGCACGTCCGCCATTTGGATCACGAACAGCAGATACGTCTCAAAGCCCTCGTCAAGACACCTTGACAGCTCGTTTATATGCTTCACGCCCCGCTCGGTGGGAGCGTCGGGAAACCTGACTATTCCGTCCTCTTCAAGGGTAACGCCCTTTACCTCAAGCAGAATTTTCCTGCCGTCCTGCTCTATATAAAAATCGAACCGCGAGTTCCCGCAGCTGTACTCCGGTCTTATCGTCCCGCCGGGAAAAATTGTCGGCAGGAACTCTCCCGCCGCAGTGTTCGGCGCGCCGCTGTCCATGTTGATGAGCCTGTCCCCTTTTCGGACGGCAACAAGGTCGTACATGGTCTTTCGCTTTGCGGACGGCTCCGCCTTTTCCAGCCAGACCTGCGCGCCCTCTGTCAGAAGCTCCCTGCACCGTCCCGTGTTCTTGACGTGGCACACCTCGGTCTTTCCGCCGATCTCAACGTGCGCCACAAATCTGTTTGGACGGGAAACAAACCGTCCCTCAGCAATATTCTTGTATCTCACAGTATCACCCTAAACAAAACGATATCCGGGGATATGCCGCCATGTCCCCAGGATACCGTCCCTAAGTATTCGGATATTCAGTTGCCGACATTGTGTCTGGGAAAACGCCTCCGCTGTATCGCAAGCCTTATCAGCGTGCAGAGTACTTCGCGGCGGCTCTGCATTTTCATTCTGTCGGCGCGTCTCAGGTCGTCCTTGCCGTTGACCCTTATTTTCAGCGTGGGAACGGCGTCCACAGCGTCCGCCATAGCTTCGGCGTAGCACACCGCGCAGCGGCAGCAGTTGAACCTTTCCAGCACCTGCGGCAGAAGCTCGGTCACAAGCTCGCCCGTAATGTCTATCTCCGCGCCGTTCGCGCCCTTGCGGACGCTTTTCGACGTGATCCTTTCCACCTTGAAACTGCTGTCCAGAATAGGGTTGGGAGCGGTCTTTTTGCCGCCGGTCAGCAGCCGCATTACCGCGTCCGTCTTATTGGATCTCGCATTCCCGGACGCTTTGCCCGTCTTAGCGGTTTTTTTAGGTCTTTCGGTCTTTTCCGTGTTCTCGGCTTCGACCTTTTCGTCTTTTTCGGCTTTTGTATTTTTTGCAGTCCTTGCAGACTTTCCCGCCATATTTCAGGATCCTTTCAATTCAGTTTTATTTTCTTTTAAAACCAATTACCGTTCGTTCCTCGTCGAAAGCTTCGGGATACAGAAGCTTCGCTAGTTTGATGTAGTCCTTAGCCGCCTTGCAGCCGGGGGAATATGTGGTCAGTACCTCCTGATGTGCGGGAGCCTCAGCCGCCGCCACCGAAACGGAGATCTTCACGTCCAGCACCTGAGTTTTAAGCTGCTCGGCTACTATCTCCACCATTTCCGCAACCTCTTCGGCAAGGGTCTGCTTCTTGACGTATTTCGTCAGCAGTATCCCGCGGACATTAAGCCGCTTGTTGTAGTACTTCTTTACCGCAGTGATAGTCTCTTTAAGCTGGGCGATACCCTGAAGCGACAGTATCTCGGGGGTCATGGGGATAATAAGGTCGTCCGCCGCGGTATAGGCGTTTATCGTCAGTATGGACAGCGCGGGGGGAGTGTCTATGATAATATAGTCGTAGCTGTATCTGATTATTTTCAGAATGTCCTTTAAGATGAACTCCCTGCGCTCGGAGGTAAGCTCCAGCTCGCTTCCCGAAAGCAGAATATTTGACGTTATAACGTCGCATATGTGGGTGGTCTTTACAGCCTCCCTTATATCGCACGCGCCCGTCATAACGTCGTGTATGGTATAGCCGTCATCTTCCGCTCCCAGGGAAAAGGAAAGATTTCCCTGCGGATCCATATCAATGCAGAGAACGCGCTTGTCCTCGCTGCGGAAAATGCCCGCCAGAGCGGCGCAGGTAGTAGTTTTTCCCACTCCGCCCTTTTGATTTGTAACAACAATAACAGTAGCCATAATTATCCGCTTTCTACACTTTTTTCGCCTTTGCCTCAAGTGCGCGCCTGCGGTCTCTTTCCAGAACCTGACAGTCAAATATGAACCTTGCCAGACGTTCCTCCTGAGACTGGTTCACGTCAAGGAAACGGCAGCCATAGCCCTCTATTTCGCCGTTATCGTTCCGCTGTATCCTGAGTATCTCGGTCAGCAGCTTCATTTCGCCGTCAAGGAAATTGAGCATTACCTGGTCGCCCACCTCAAATCCCGAATTTGACGAAAAGAAAACTCCGCCCAGATTCAGGTTGATGATGTGCAGCTCAATGGGGTCGTCAAATGCGAACATTTCCTCGCCCCTTATGTAGAAGGGAGAAATGCCGCTCATATCCACCATTACCTTGAAGCTTCTTCTGCGCTCCTTCAGCACCTCGCCCTCGCCCACATGGAAGTTTATCTGGTATTCCGTGCAGATGTCGATAACCGTATTGTACTTTATGCGGTCGCCGTTCAGGTACTCAAAAATAGCTTCCACAGGCTCTCCCTTGGAAATAAGAGGGAAATCCGTTCCCTTAAGCATGACGAGATCCATGCCCTTGATCTTGAAGAAGTCCTTTGGGAAAGAAACCGACTTTGCAGACAGCAGCATTCTTCCCCGCTGATTATAGACCAGAACTCTGTTTATTTTATCCTTGTTTATCATATGAAGGTATCCCCTTAGCCGTATATTTTCAATCACTATTAATTATACAAAAAAAAAATGAATTTTGCAATAGAATTTTTTCATCTTATAAAATTTATTAAATATCTAAAATATTGGGGGCTTTTTTTGTGTAAAATACAATAAAATTTCTCCGCACTATATACAAAGGCAAATAAAAATGTTATAATAAATTAAATATTATTTAAAATTACGGCAGAAAAAAACGGAAGCTTTGCTCCCGCCAGCAAGCCTTGCGAACCGATACGCCGAAAAGGAGTACCATGAAAAAACGTTATCTGTACCTCGTCCTCACAAGAACGGGAACTTTTCCGTCAAAGCTCATAGGCTTTGTGACAGGCAAAAGATACACCCACGTTTCAATAGCCTCCGACGAAATGCTCACAGAAATGTACAGCTTCTGCCGCGACAAAAAAGAAAAGCCGCTGCCCGCGGGCTTCAACCGCGAGGACCTTTTCACCGAGGTCTTCGGAGCCTGCAAGACCATCCCCGGAGAGGTTTACCGCCTGCCCGTTACCGACGAGCAGCTTGAACGCTACAACGATGTGATACGCCACTTTATACTCAACCGCGGCTCGTATTCCTACGACGTGGGAGCGCTGCTGCCTATGGCTCTGCATATCCCCTACAAGCTCAGGAACCGCTTTGTATGTTCGGTCTGGGTCGGCTTTGTGCTGGGAAAAAGCGGGGTCAAGCACAACATAGACAAGCAGCCGTCCCTTATAGAGCCGGAGGATTTCCGCAGCATCGAGGGCGCGGAGCTTGTCTACCGCGGCGATCTGAAAAAATACAGGGACTACATAACGGAAAAGAACAGCGGGACAGTCCCGCTTTACGGCACCGAAACGGCTTGATCCCGGAGGAGGATAACTGTGCGCAAGATGATAAGGGTCAACGAAAAGCGTCTGACCGCAAAATACAACAGGCGTATATTCCTCGCCGCTCTCCCCGCGGTAAGTATGCTCGTTTCTCTTCTGGTGGTCGTTCTGCTTTTTGTGACGGGGCTTGACAAGGAACTGCCCCAGGAAATGTACAGGACCATCTTTTATGCTGCCTATGCCGCCTGCGCATACGGCTTTGTTGTCTGTCTTGTCGGCTCTGCCGCCGCGGAGATACTTATCCGCGCCCACCGCGAGCATACCTATATCCACATTTCGGGTTCGGTAATGGTGGTCTCCCAGCACACCAGAGCGGTCTGTCACGACGGCAAATGGGTACACTACAAAAAAATGTGGGTGATAAAGCTTGCCGACGTGACGAACGTGGAGTGCATACGCGATCACCTTACCATAAACGCCGAAGCAAGATATTTCAACGAGGACGCACGCTGGCTGGGCTACTCCGAAACGGAGGACGGCATTTCCTTTGACCGCTGGTGGTACGACGTAAACGGCGGCAGGATCGTCAGCACCGTGGAGGTAACGGATTTCTACACCTACGGCGACCGCATAGCGCGGCATATCGACCACTGCGCCAACAAGATACGCGAACGGGATCTGCGCCGCGAACGCTTCCGCCGTGAAATGATGGAGATAGCCAAGGGCGTAAAGCACCCCAAGCGTATAAGGGACAAATACAAGCCCAAAAGAAAGCGGTACAGATAAAAGTCCGGCTACTTCTTTTTACTGAATATACTTTTAGTATAATTATTTACGCACTCCGCAGCCTCTCCGCCGAGAAGCAGCACCGATGACAGATTTATCGCCAGCATGAACCAGTTGAGCAGATCGGCTGCGCCCCAGACCAGGGAAAGCTCTGTAACGGCTCCGAGAAAAGCCGCGGCAGTGTAGAGTATCCTATAGACGAAAACAGCTTCGGAGCTTTTGGCTTTGAATATATAGCGGACGCATTTTTCTCCGTAAAAATACCAGCCAAGAAGAGTGCAGACCGCAAATATCACCGTTGAGACGGAGGCAAAAACCGCGGCGTAATTTCCAAGTCCGCGCCTGAAGCCCTCGGTCACCATGGCAAGACCCTCCGCTCCCGAAGCGTCCGCGCCCGTGAGCAGGATAACAAAGGCAGTCGCAGTACAGCATATCAGCGTGTCGATAACAATTTCCGCGGCTGCCCACATTCCCATTTGCAGAGGTTCGGTACAGCCTGTTTCAGTGTGTACCAGTACAGAGCTTCCCATGCCCGCCTCGTTGGAAAAGACACCGCGGCGCAGTCCTACGGCGACGGCTTTTTTCAGCGCGGCGCCGCAGAAGCCTCCCGCAATTTGTGAATAACCCATTGCAGATCCAAGGATAAGCTTTAATACTTCTATGATATTTTTACCGAATAACACCATTACAATAACGGCTCCCGCTATGTAAAAAAGGGACACGGCGGGGATCATTTTTTCTGCCGCTGCGGCGACTTTTTTTCCTCCGCCGAATATTACCGCCCCGCAGAACAAAGCCGCGGCAAGTCCCGAAACAACGGTCGGAACTCTGAACTCGAACATCGCCGCCGACAGCGCGTTGGTCTGGGTCATGTTCCCGATACCGAAGGAAGCCGCCGCGCAGGCAGCCGCGTACAGTACTGCAAGCTTCCCCGACCCTGTCGCCCGCGACACGTAGGACATGGGACTGTCCCCCTTGGCTTGATATTTTGTTCCGAGAATATTTTCCGCCATGCCCGTAGCCGTCCCGAAAAGCGCCACGACCCACATCCAGAAAATTGCTCCCGCTCCGCCCACGGAAATCGCGGCGGCTACTCCTATAATATTGCCTGTCCCCATAGAAGCCGCAAGAGCGGTTGACAATGCCTGAAAACGGGATATTTTTCCTTTTGGGGCGCTGCCGTTTTTCTTTTTTTCAAAAAGCGTGGATTTAAAAATATATACTATATGTATAATGTTAAAACCCTTGAAGCGCAGGGTAAAGAAGATGCCCGCACCGAAAACAAGGGCGACAGTTCCCGTTCCCCACAGGAAATTATTGAGTTTGCTGATAATATTGCAAATCATATCATAGAATATTCCGTACACCCTGATCACTCCCGCTGAAAAAATTCCGCAAACGCTTTTTTGCGGCTGAAACGTGATATACTATAACATATTGCAGACCCGCGGGACGATCGCGTCTCCCACATTAATTACAGGACAAACGAGGTTTTTGATCGCTATGAAAAAATACTACGCGGATAGAAAGAGCTTGAAATTCCTTAGGATATTCACATTCCTGCTGATAATCTGCATCATCATCGCGCTGAAGTACCTGCTGTATTTTCTCGAAGCGCGCTACCCCGACTATTTTGCGCTGGCAAAGGTCACCGTTCCCGAAATAATCATCTGGATATTCATAGGACTGCTTGTAACAGCATATGTGATATTTCTGATGATTATTCTGCCGCTGTGGTACCGCTCGGTAAGCTACACCCTTTCAGCGGACGAAATAATTATACGCTCGGGAGTATTTTTCAACAATACCATCTATGTGAAAATGTCCTCGGTGCAGTATACAACAACGGTCTCCATGCCCCTTTCCCGCTACACAAGTTTTAATTTTTTGTTAATAAACGCTTACGGCGGACGGCTGATAATGATGTTTTTATCCCATTCCGATATGGAAGAAATAGACAAAAAGATACGGCAGTATCTCAGCAGCAGAGGAGGGCTTTGATGTCGCGGCAGCATAAGATCGCCATTCTGAAATATACCACAAAAAACTTCTGGATGCTCCTGATACCGCTGGTGCGCGGACTTGCGGCTATGAACTTCGATCTTTACCACTGGCTTCAGGGCGCGTACTGGGATCTGATCGTAATTTTGCTTATGATAGGCTTTGCGGTTTTAAGGTGGTATTTTATACGCTTTGAGGTGGGGGAAAACGGTATTTCCATTTCCCACGGTATGTTTCTGAGGAACGAATTTACCATACCCTATTCGGCGGTAGCCTGCGCTTCCGCCGCGCGCTCCATATGGCTTCGTCCCATACGCGCGGTAACGGTGGCTCTCGATTCGGACTCCCACTCCACTCTGGGACAGGGAAAAAAAGCCGATGCGGAGCTTATCATGAAACTAACCGATTATACAAAGATATACAACAATATCCCAAATTCGTCCGCAAACGCAAAGTTCTCCTACCGAGCCTCTAAAGCCGATCTGGTTTTCTTTTCGCTGGTATTTTCCTCCACACTTTCGGGAATTATCTTCCTCGGCACGCTTTTCATTCAGGGAAGCCGTATCGTGGGAGATCAGCTTGAGGAGCAGTTCCTGAACGCAGTCAGCGACGTTACGGAATTTATGCAGAGGATAATTTCGGGAGTTACCCCCGCCGCAGTCGCGCTGACGCTGATATTTGCGCTGGGCTGGGGATTTTCCTTTGTATCCAATCTTCTGAGACACATCAACTTCCGCATACAGCGGTGCGGAAACGATATTACGGTGCGGAACGGTTTCTTTTCAAAATGGAGATATTATGTGAATATTTCCAAAGTGAACTGCGCCGACCTGCGCCAGAACCTGCTTATGAAAATATGCCGCGTGATGTCCGTTCACGTCAGCTGCACCGGCTACGGAAAGTCCAAGAACGAGATACCTGTCTTTGTACCCATAACTACCAAAAAGCGTGTTATGAGTACCATGCAGATGATGCTGCCAAGCTTTACTCTGAGTAATATTTCCCTGAAGCCCAAGCCGTTCTATATACTGCCGTTTCTCTGGGGACCGCTTCTTTCCGCAGTCCTGCTGCCTGTGGGAGCGGTTGCCGCAGCTCGGTTTTTCCCCGCATGGAGCGGCATTGTGAAGTTCCTGCTGATAATGGGAGAGATACCCTCGCTGTACCTTATCGCGGTAAAAATAACGGCAAAATTTACCACGGGTATCGGCTTCGGAAGCGATACCATTACACTAAAGTACTGCACGTTTTCCCAGTTCCACACGGTCATAGTGCCGAAAAGCAGGATAGCCTATGTGAGACTGTCCCGCACGATATTCCAGCGCTTTAACGGCACCTGCGACGTATGGGTCTACAGCCGCGGCGAACACGCCTCCAAGCACCGCATATGCGGGATAGATGTAAAAAAAGCCGAGGAATTTTTTGGAAGCGAAAGCGGCGGCGCCTCCGTTCATCAATGACGCGGCGGCAGAACTGCGGCAAAATCGGTTACAAAGCGTTTACATTTTTTAAACTTCGGTTACAGATATATATGTATAGCGCAGAAATGTCGCAAACACACCAAAAATCAGCGGATTTTACGGTCATTTTTCATAATAATTGGCTGTAGTAATCTCCTTGACTTTTTTGTCGGTTTGTTGTATAATTTTTAATGTGTCAGTTTGCGCTTTCTGAACTGTACACAAAACGATCGTCCGAAAGGAAGTTGATTATGGATTCCGACGGGTACCCCCGAAGTCTTATTATTCTTGCAGTCATACTTTATAAAGGTTTCTGCACCGTATGCGAATCGGCTGTGACCGAGACCGACTGGCGGAAGCTCAAAAATTCCGACGGTTCAAAACGGAAACAGCTGCTTGCCGATATGACGGAAAAGCCCGCGCGTCTTATGACGGCGTTTTCCGTGAACAGAACGCTTACGGGCATTGCAGCCGCTTATCTGGCAATGATATTTTTTCTCGCGCCTTTGTCGGGACTTGTGTTCCGTCTTGTAAACGGCGAAGCCGCCGAGGGAACAGCTTACGGCGACCCCCTTGCGGAGATTATTGCCGCGCTCCTGATAATGACAGGCACGGTGGTGATCTTTACTTCTTTCTGCGAGGGCATACCGAAAAGACTGCCCGCGGCAAAAAGCGAGAAATTTGCGGTTTTCTGCGCACCCTTTGTAAAGCTTTTGATGACGGTCCTTACGCCGCTTACCGCGCTTTCCTCCATGCTCACAAGGCTGCTTGCTCCGCTTTTCGGAGCCAAAACCGGCAGCGAGCCCGATATCGTTACAGAGGAGGATATCCTCATGATGGTGGACGCGGGCAACGAAACAGGCGTTATAGAGGAGTCCCAGAGGGAAATGATAAACAACGTTTTCCAGTTTGACGACCTTACCGTTTCGGATATAATGACCCACCGTACCGACATTACGGCGGTGGAAATGTCCGCAAGGGTATCGGAGGTTGTGAACGCCGCCATAGGAAGCGGCTTTTCACGGATACCCGTCTACGAGGAGACCATCGACCATATCGCGGGAATGATCTGCGTTAAAGACCTGCTCTGTCTGGTAGGCTCCGAATCCGCGGAGGATACCGAGGCAAAAAGCTTTATGCGGGATATCATATATCTTCCCGAATCCGTCCCATGCGGAGAAGCCTTTAAGCGGCTCACCTCCGAGAAAATGCAGATGGCTGCCGTTGTTGACGAGTACGGAGGAACGGCGGGACTGGTAACGATGGAGGATATCGTGGAAAGGATAGTCGGAAATATCCAGGACGAGTACGACGAGGAAGAAGCCGCGCTTACCGAGATTTCCGAGGACACCTACGTTATCGCGGGCAATGCCGACCCCGAGGAGATACTTCCAGTTTTCGGGATAGAGCTTCCCGAGGAAAACGGCTTTGACACAATGAACGGCTTTATAGCCGAACTTCTGGGACGTATCCCCGAAGAAAACGAAAATCCCTCTGCCGAATACGGCGGAGTGCTTTTCACCGTCCTGCTTACCGAGGACCGGTGTATTACCAAGATCAAGGCAAAAATTATCAAGGATACTGTAACAAGCGAAGAAAAGGAGAGTATGCAAAATGAAGAAAAAAATTAGTCTGATCCTTGCGTTCTTAATGGCGGCGTCAATGCTCGCCGGCTGTAAGAAAACCGACGAGGAATCGGCGGGACTTCCCGATGTGGGCGATGACACCTCGTCCATGTCGCTCACTCAGATGACTACAGAGTCCGAGACGGAGTCGGAAACTACCGCTGAAACCACCACAGTCCCTGAGGAGACCACTACGGAGGATACCACTACCGAAAGCGAAACGGAAACAAGCGCAACGGAGACAACTACCGCCGCTTCCACCGAAGCTACGGCGGCGACCGCTTCCGCAGCAGCCGCAAAAGCCTGGAACGAGACCGAGATCAGCGAGACACTTTACATAAAGACCTCCTGCTACTCCAGAACTCAGGCGATAGTCGGCTCGGAATCCGTTAAGAAATACGACGTGGGTCAGAAGATCAACATAGTTGCCGCAACAGATACAGGCTACTACAAGCTTGCGGACGGCACATTCATCCACTCCGACTACGTTACCGACCAGAAGCCCGCAGAGGCTACTCAGGCGACGACCACAGCTCCCAAAAAGACCGAGATCATCGAGGAAGAGACCACAAAGAAGCCGTCTAAAACAAACCCTGTTAAAACAGCCTACTCCAAGAACTACAAGGACAGATATCCCTATCAGCAGCTCAGCAAGACCGAGCAGGCATTCTATGCGGATATAGTTGAGGCTGCCGAAAACTTTGACACTCAGGTGGACGTTCCCTCGTCGATGGGCGCGGACGATATCGTAAGAGTTTACTCTCTCGTGTACAATCAGGAACCTCAGCTTTTCTGGATGTCCAACGTTGTTCCCGTTTCGCTGGGCGGAATGATAAACCTCCAGTACGATCTTACACCCGACCAGGCTGCTGCGACCCAGAAAGAGATCGACGCGACGGTAAGCGAGATCATGAGCAAGGTCAACGGCTATACAAGCACTGTAAGCAAACTTAAAGTAATTTACGACTGGGTAATTTTAAACAACACCTTCAGCCTCCAGGGCAACTACAAGACCTGCGGTATCTACAACGGTCTGACAGACGGAGGCGAACTCCAGTGCCAGGGCTATGCAAAAACCGTTCTTTACCTCTGCGACATCGCAGGCATCGACTGCATGGTAGTTACAGGAAACAACATCGAGGGAAGCACCCACGCATGGAACGTTGTTTACTGCGACAACGGATACTATATCCTCGACTCCACATGGGGCGACCCCACTTCGTCCTACGGCAAGAGCAGCTACATCCGTTACCTGTTCTTCCTTGCAAATGACGATATGATCAAGAATACTCACCTTAACGTCAGCACCGTAACAAGGAAAAACGGAAGCCGCGTTAAGATCTACAATCCTCCCGCCTGCACCAAAACGGCGTGCTACTACTTCAAGGCTTACAATAAGGAATTCAGCGACCTTGCGTCCGCTAAGCAGGGTATGTACGACGAGCTTGACGCAGCTATCGCAGCAGGCAAGAACGTTGCTCATATCAGGGTTACGTCCCGCGACGTATGGGAGGCTCTCCGCGATACCGATCAGTGGAAGGAATTCCAGAAATACGCAAAGAGCAAGGACAGCAATGTAAAAAATCTCGTACTCCAGACATATCTTACCGAGGATACCCTCGTTGTAGAGTACGATATAGCATATAACAACTAAAAAACGGGGCGGGGGAACAGGCTTTTGGGTAAGCTTTTTTCCCCCTGCCCCTGCGTTCGTGAAAGCATTTTTAAACAAAGCTGCGTTCGCAGACAAAGAGCAAATTGGAAAGGAAACTATTCTTATGGTAAAAAACAGTAAAATCTTATCTGCAGCTGCGCTTGTTGCAGCGTTTGCAATGATCGCCGCAGGATGCAGCAGCAGCGGCGAAAGCGACAGCGCCGAGGGCTCCGCTTCGGTCAACGTTATAGGCGGACCCGAAAATTCGGTGACCATGACGGCTCCCGACGGCGCAGTCATTGTTACCGACGAAGAGGGCAACGCGGCTACCGGCGTGGGCGGAAACGTTCTTACCGAACCTGACACTACAGAGCCCGCTCCTGCGGATACCTTGAGCGACGAAGACGTACTCAACGCAATGTCGGCTACAACTGCCGCTCCGCAGCTGGATATCCCCAGAACCAATACCGAAAGATACGGCTATTCAACTCTTACAGCCGATGAAAAAAAGCTCTATGACGATATCGTTGCGGGCGTCGAGAATCTCCGCTACAAAATATGCGAGGAGGACGCCTATTCCCTTGATGAATGGGCAAAGGTATACGGCATGGTCTATATGCAGGAGCCCCGCCTTTTCTATATGAGCTCCAAGATCAAGGTGGGCAAGCTGTTCTATCTCACAAAGGACGCGGCTACCATAAACCAAATGCAGAAGTCCATCGACGCCGTTGCCGACAAGCTTGTGACGGAAGCAAACGGAAAATCCACAACCTTTGACAAGCTTCAGGTTTTCCATGATTATCTTGTGTACAATTCCACATTCCAGCTCAAAAGCGAGATCACCGAGTACAATTCTTCGATCTACAACGCTTTCGGAAGCGGAGAGGCTCAGGGAAATATCCAGTGCGCGGGCTATGCAAAGGCTATGCAGTATCTCTGCGACAAGGCGGGTATCGTCAGCATGGTAGTAACAGGTGAAACAAACGCCGGTCAGTCCCACGCATGGAACGTGGTGGATATCAACGGAAAATGGTATAATCTGGACACAACATGGGACGACCCGCTCCTCCAGACCCCCAACTACAAGAATATCCGCTATAACTTCTTCCTTGTACCCGACAAAGGCATCCATAACCTCACCCATATGCACGTTGGTCAGAAGAAGCTTTCAAACGGCAGCTACGTTACATACTTCACGCCTCCCGCCTGCGTTGACAACGACCAGAACTATTTCGTGAAGAACGGAAAGGTCTACAGCGATTTCGATTCGGCGGACAAGGCGATCAGAGCCGAGATCGAAAGAGCCTCCAAGGACGGCACAAGAACAGCGCAGATCGTTGTAAGCTCCAAGGATGTCTACGATAAGGTCTACAACGCAAAAATGGACTACAATAATCTTGCAAAGGGCTTTTCCGGCGTTAAGGGCGTCAACGATGAGTGCAACGAAAACCTGCTGCTGATCGAATTTGACGTTATCTACAACTGATATTTCGGTACTTTATGAAAAAACAAATTGCCGCCGCCGTTCTCTGCACGGCTCTGACTTTGATGACAGGCTCCTGCCGGAGAGTCTCGGAAGAGCCTGCGGGAAATTCGGCAGGCACGGATAACAGCTATGAGTACACTGCAAACGGCGAATTTATTTCGCCTGTGTACGAGTCCCTTTCAGAAGAAGAAAAGGCGATCTACGACAAAATTAAAACCGCCGTTTCAAATTTTAAGGATACGGTATCCTTCGATCCGCCGATCTCAAAGGATACGGCTCATAAGATCTATAAGCTGGTCTATTCTCAGGAGCGCAAATACTTCTGGCTCAGCAATCTGTTTTATGCGCCGTCCAGCGAGATATCCGTGCTGAAGCTCCACTACCTTTACGAACGTGAGGACGCGGAGGTCAAGCGCGGCGAACTTGATCTTGCCGCTTCGACTATAGTCGGGGAACTTCCCGACGGCGCGTCGGATTTCGATAAGATCGTGTATTTCCATGACAAAATAGTGACGAACTGCTCCTTCAGCGATACGTCGGAGCACGTCCATTCGGCTTACGGAGTTCTCGTAACAGGCGAGGGTCAGTGCGAGGGCTACGCCGCCGCAATGTCGGCTCTCTGCGAAAAAGCGCGGATACCCTGCTATGTTGCTTTCGGAAAAACAAAGGACGGTATAACCCACGCGTGGAACAAAGTACTGCTGGACGGAAACTGGTACAACGTGGACTGCACATGGGACGATCCTACAATAAAACGCGGCGATCCCGATTTTGTCCGCCATGACTATCTTTTGGTAAAGGACAGCGAGATCGAGGGGAATACTCATTTCCCCGACGAGCTTTGCGCCGGTCTTGTTCCCTGCGAAAGCGATAAACTGAACTACTTCGCGGGAAAAAACCTGATATTCTATTCCGCTGCGGACGGCGTCAAGGCATTGACGGAACAAATAAAAACTGCGGGTATTGCGGGAAAAAGAGAAGCCGAGATACGGTTTTCCGACGAGAGCGCATACTTTACCGCTATGGCGAGACTTTTCGACAGCAGAGAGCTTAAAAGCATTATCGAGGACATAAACGGAAATTACGGGACCCACATACGTTCCGCCTATAAACACAACAACGACGATATGCATATCGTTCATGTGTCGCTTATATACGAATCCGATCCCGATCCTAACGAATAATTTTACCACTGAAGGAGTGTACATCCGATGCGGGAATCCAAATGTAAGGCATTTATTTCTTTAATAGGCGCGGCTGCGCTCTGCGCTTCGCTGATGTCAGCCTGCTACAGCGGCAGCACCGCAGACTGGGACGATACTCTGCCCATTGCGGCAACCGAGGAATCCCGCCCTACGGTACAGTACCTTACCGAGGACACCTCCGAAAGCAGCGAGCCGATAACCTTTCAGACTTCGGAATCCACAAAGCGCACAGCATTTTCGGAATCGGGTCCCGAGCTTGCCACCACTACAAAGTCCGAGGAAAGCTCGGACGATGACGACAACGGGAACGCGCGAACCGTTTCGGGCGTTCCGAACGTTCCCATATCCGAATTTACAAGCACTACTCCTGTAAATATTGCGGAAGCCGCGTCATCATCAGCGGCGGCTCTTTCATCGGCAAATTCCGCGCAGACTTCCCCGACGACTTCCATACCTGCCGATACGACAGCGTCCTCCGCCTCGTCAAGCTCCGTTACGGAAACCACAGGCTATCTGGACGAAAAAACAAGCACGGCGGATACCTCGGCTTCCGACCTGAGCAGACCCTACAGCTACCGTTTCCTTGACGAAAAGTACAAGTATATTTACGACGAAATAATAAACGCGGCGGAAAACCGCAGCAGCTCTATTGTATTTTCTGACGATAAAGGCGTTACCTCCGAGGATTACTGCGCCGTATACCAGATCATATACGACGACGAACCGTCGATGTTCTTTATCGACAAGAAAATGCAGTACGCCATCAACTCCTCTACGGGAAAGCTTGCCAATTCAAAAATGTTCTACAGATACGGCGATGCAGCGATCGACAAAATGCAGAAAGAGATCGACGCGGAGGTGGATAAGATATTTGCGTCGATAACCTCGGATATGACCGAATACGACAAGGTAAAGCTTTTCCACGATGTTCTTGCGTCAACTGTTGTGTACGACGAAAACGCAGGCAACTGCCGCGACATTTACGGAGTATTTGTGGATAAAAAAGCTATCTGCGGCGGATTTTCAAAGGCGTTCTCCTACCTTTGCAGCAAGGCGGGTATCGAGACGGTCACCGTCACAGGCGATGCGGACGGTACTCCGCATATGTGGAACAAGGTCAAGATCGACGGAAAATGGTACAATATAGACATAACCTACGCCGTGTCGGGTTCGGAAAGCGAGCCTTACATTAGATACGATTATTTCTGCGTAACGGACGAAATGCTGACCGCAAGCCGTACCGTCTACGACCAGAACTACAAGTACCCCGCGGCAAATTCCGACGACTGCAATTATTTCGTGAAAAACAATCTCGTTGCCGAAAGCTGGGCGGAAGCACGCATACTGCTCCGCGACGGACTGATTGAATCGTCAAGGAATAAGACGTCTCCCGTTCAGGTAAAATGCTCCGACAAGACGGTTTACGACGAGGCGGTCTTTAATCTGTTTGACAGCTCAAGCAAGCAGGCTCTGGATATCTACGAGGAAGCATACGAGTCTGCGAAAAACAAATTCAACACCTCGGTTGTGAACTTCAGCTATGACGGCACCTCGCTGGTCATTAAGCTGTTTCCGGAATACAACTGATTTCAGCATAGCTGATCTACAGCGTAGATGACGCTTGTCAATACTTACAGTCAGCGGACGGATATGACAGATGACACCAAACTGCCGTCCGCCGATCGACCGGGAGGCATAGCATTTGCGTAAAATCAAATATTCGGCAGCCGCGCTTATGCTTTGCGTTTTTATGGCAGGCTGCTCGGATCGGAACGACCGACAAAATGTTGAATACCATGTTTATTCGGGAGGATCACTCCTCGACTCGGGAATTGTCGTTCCTCCCGACAACACCAAAAACAGCTACGCTGATTTTTATATTCCAGACGGAATGGAGACGGATTACTACAGAACCTATTCGCTTACCGACAGCGAACGCGAGATATACTACGATACCGTGAAAAATCTCGGACGGCTTAAAGAAACCGTCACCCTTCCCACGGATTCCGCGGTGTACGGAAAAATACTTGAAATGATACGGATAGAACAGCTTTCGTTCAACAATAATTCTACCTGGAAGCTGGGAGAATATTCCGCCGCAAAGCAAGGCTTCGATGTGATCTTCACCTACCGCCTTACAGCCGATGAGATAAGCAGCATGAACATCGCCTCGGAAAGAGCCGCAAAGGACATTATAGCTCAGCTCACGCCCAGCATGGACGATTACGAAAAGCTGAAATTTTTTCACGACTACCTTGTTCTTAACTGCGCGACTGATCCCGAGGACGAATATTCGGACACCGTTTACGGCGCGCTTGTGCGTAAAAAAGCACTGTGCGAGGGCTACACAAAGGCGTTCTCCTATCTGTGCAACCTTGCGGGCATCGAAAACGTGATCGTTACAGGAAAAACCAACGTCCCCCATATGTGGAACATGGTAAAGCTCAACGGCAACTGGTATCACGTTGACGTAACATGGGACAAGCCCGACGACGAGCTGCACAAGAAATATCCCGACGTTATTCTGTATCAGTACTTTATGGTTACCGACTCCGTGATAAAAAACAATCACACCATCGTCGATTACCCTGTTGAGCCGCCGAAGGCTTACGGCACGGAGGAAAACTATTTCGTGCGCGAGGGCGCGGACGTCACCAAGGACGGAGAGCTTCTTATCGCTGCGGAAAACGCCATTATGGACGCGGTAAAAAACCGCAAGACCAGCGCAATGGTGAAATTTTCCACTACCGACCTTTACCTGACCTCTTTAGCGGACTTGGACAATGAGGAGCTTTTTACTCCGGTAATAGAGCGCGTGAACGCCGAGTGCAAGGAAAATATCGGTCTCAGCTGGACTGACTACTACGGACAGTACCGCATACTTACCTTTATAATCAATTACAGCTAAACAAAAAGCGTCCTTTCCGAAACCGTTTCGGAAAGGACGCTTTTGTACAAGCTTTTTGCCAAAGCCAAATTTCTGTCTCGGAAGCAAAATCATACAGCCTTTTCTACAGACGGCGGCAAGGGTAAAGGCTCAGCCTTTTATCCCTTTTGCGACTGTACAAGACGCGCCGCAAACGCAACGGCAGCGTCGGGAAGAAATCTTGAAGCGATTATTGCCGCCTTGACGGACAGCGTAGGCGTTATCAGCATTTTGCGGGCAAACATACCCTTGACAGCGCATTCCGCCGCATACTCGCTTGAAATCCCCCTGAGCGCAAATTTTACTCCCGCCGTATCGTTGAACCGGGTATCCACAGGTCCGGGACAGAACGCCCCTATATAAACCTTGCTGTGCTGGAAGCGAAGCTCCTCATGTATCGCCTCTGTAAGCCTTATCACATAGTTCTTTGACGCATAATAGGTAGCCATAAGCGGTCCGGGCATAAATCCCGCTATCGAAGCTACGTTAAGGATATAGCCCTTGTCCCGCGCGGAAAAGTCCCGCAGGAAAAGCTTGGTAAGAATGTGTACCGCTCCGATATTGACGTCTATCATGTCAAGCTCCCGCTCAAGCTCGGTGACACTGAATTTTCCGTAAAGTCCGAAGCCCGCGTTGTTCACAAGGATAGCCACTCCGTAAGCGGACGCCTCCCTATAGAGCCTCAGACATTCCCCGCGGTGGGAAATATCAGCGGCAATGACCTTTACCTGTCTTGCGCCGATCTCCTGTCTGAGAGCCTCCAGCCGCTCCTTGTCTCTTCCCGAAATTATGAGCCGTATACCCATTTTGCCCAGCTTTCGTGCAATGTCTCTGCCTATTCCGGAGCTTGCTCCTGTTATCAATGCAGTCATTGTCAGACCTCCGTTTAATTTTTTTCTGTGCTTTGCCGTTTTCTGTTTTTCCTCGCTTTTTTCATTGCCTTTGCCTGAGCCTTGTAGCACTCGAACGCTTTTTCAAATGCGTCCCTGTCTATATCTCCGCCTCCGTAGCAGACCGCGGTGAACGGATCTGTCAGCGGGTCAAGGCTTTCTCCCGTAGTTTCGTTTGCCAAACGCTCCATCTGCTCCGGAGTAAACGCTCTGAAGCTTTCGCCGAACAGGTTTTCCGCATTTTTAAGATGCCTGTTGTACAGCATGATAACGCCTTTTCCGCTGCCTGCACGCTTCGCTCTGAGCCTGAACACGCCCTCCGCTATTTTTGGAAAGAACAGTACAAGAACAATAAATATTCCGAAGCCTGCCACAAAAACTGCCGCCGTAAGGATAAGCGCCGTATAGTCGCTGTCCTCGTCCTCGGAGCCGCCGTTTCCTCCCGAACCTATATAGCCTGCGGGAGTAGGCTCAAACCTTGTCCAGCCCACGACAGGGATATAGACCTCAGGGTAGGCGTGAGCGTTATCGCTGTAAATGAAATAGGTTCCCTCCGTTTCGCCTGACATCTGCGGAACAAATCCCTCCGCGTATCTTACCGTAAGACCTGCCGCTCTTGCAAGCAGAACATAAGCCCTCGCATAATCGGAGCATATTCCCGTCTTGCTTTCAAACAGGAAATATTCGGGAGTATCCATTCCCTCGGGCGGCTCGAAGTTAAGATCGTACCGGAAGCCGCCGCCCGTAAAATAATTTTCGATAGCCTTTGCCTTTTGGCGGTCGTACTCCAGTCCCTCCGTAAGCTCGTCGGCAAGAGCCTGTATTTCCGCCGATACCTCCGTTGCATAGTCCTCGCGGTACTGTTCCGCAAGAGCGCTTTCCTTTCTTAATTTGCTCAGAACGGAATATTCCTCTGAATCGCCGTCTATATACCACATAGCGTCCCAAAGGAAGTCGTCCCATTCCTCCGTGCTTATATCGCACAGACCGCTGTCTATAATGCCGCTCATACCTTTTTCGCTGTAGTACCTTACCGTATAGTTCGCGTTAGGAGCAAGCAGCGGCAAATTTGTGAAGATCTCACCCGCGTCGGAACGGGCGATCCATGAGACTCTGCTGTCGGCTATGCTGACCTCGGTGGTTCTCAGCGGAGCGGGAACATACACCGCGGGAAAGTTCTGGGCGTAAACAATGCTGTAGCTCTGATAGTCCGCAAGCTCCGTAAGACGCTCCGCCCAAGGGTACTCGCTGAACAGCATATCCTCTTCATCAAGGTAGCCGTATTCCTCAGCCTCTTCCCTTATCATTTCGTCCGCCAGCTTTACAGCCGAGGAAAGCTTTTCAAAGCTTAGAAGCTGCGCGTCCTCCTGCCACGATTTGCTGCCGTATACGGTATCGTCGGGATTTGTCCAAAGTCCCGTTTCGCTGTCGTAGTCGTTGAAAACCTGTGTTTTCATATATGCTGTCTCAGGCGAGCTGATAATATACAGCAGTACGCTCTCGCCTCTTAAAAGCTCGTCGATGCGTCCCGAAGCCTGCTTGTACTCGCCCTGATACTCGTTCTCGCCGGTGCCGCCGAAGCTGAACATACTTACCGCAGCCTCGAATTTTTCATAATAGGGGGTCTCCGAGGGCTTGGGAGCGATCAGAGCAAGCAGTACAGCCGCAATGGCAAAATCCGTATAGACAGTCGCCGCCGAGCCTGTCTGACTTTTTTCGGACGATCCTTTAAGCAGCCTTTTGCGTCCGTCGATAATAAAGAAGATCAGATTTGCCGACGATATGGACGCCGCATACGCAAACGGCAGAACAGCCGCCGCCTTTACAGCCAGCGCAAATGGTATCAGTGATACCAGCGCAAGCATCGAGGAACGGTAGATTATCCTTGTAAAATAATAGTACGCCGACACAAGAAAAAAGGTCATCATCGGCATAAGGGTAAGCATAAAGCCGACGCGGGTCTCCTCTGCCTGCGCGCCGGAAAAAAACCATCTTACAAACGCAAATCTGTCCTCCCACGATCCGCCGATAAACACAGACGGAACGGCTATGCCCAAAATGATCAGCGTGCCGAAGTATATAAGTCCCCCAAGCTTTTTGCTGCGCAGGAAGTCATAAAATTTTATCAGTACCGCAGCCGCGGCAGCGCCGACTAAGGTATAAACATCTATGACGTTTTCCGTATAGATATACAGCGACGCCGAGACCGAAACAATGCACAGCAGCCATAAAAGGAAAATCTCGCCATGCTTTTTCAGTATGCGGAGAATTTTTCCCGCCGCGTCCTCCATCAGCTTTTACCGCCTTTTTTCATCATGACCAGAACAGTCGCAAGAACCGCAATGATCATAGCCATTATCACAATAACTATCACAACGCCCACGCTGAGACCGCCCGACTGCGCAGTTTGTGCGGACTGAGACTGTACCGGCTGCGTATCGGCTTGCCCCTGAGCGGGAACAGCCTCCTCTTCGGAAGCTTCCGCCTGAGGTTCGTCATTCTCGGTTTTTTCTGTTTCTGCGGCAGCCGTTTCATATGTCTCGCTGTTCTCTGCGGATACCTCCGCCTTGAGGGAGTACTCCCCCGTAAGGTCGGCTGAAATGGTGATGTTGTTCTGCTTCCAGCTTTCGTAGCTTTCGGCGGAATCCTCATAGCAGTGCACCGCCGCGCTCACGTTGCGGAAAACGTCGCTGTCCAGAGCGGGAGCCTCCTCGCCGTAAGCGTAGATATCTTTAAGATTATTGCAGTCGGCAAAAACGCTGCCGCCTATCTTTTTCACGTCGGGACCTATCGAAATGCTCTCAAAGCCGCATTTGCTGAAGGTGTTGGGGTACAGCTCCGATATCCCTGCGGGGATAACAAATTCGGTTATAGCCTTGCAGTCCTGAAACGCGCCCTCACCGATATAGGTCACAGCCGCCGACACGGGGACTTCCTCCAGCGCCTCACAGGCGGCAAAGGCGTAGTCGTCAATTTTTGTAACGGTTGCCGGCATCAAGACCTTGACAAGCTTTCTGTTTCCCGAAAAAGCGTTTTTGCCGATCTCCACAGTATTTTTCGGCAGGGTCAGCACCGTAAGCTGATTGCGGGAGGGCAGAGCGTTTTCGGGAATTATCCCGCCCTCGGTCTCCGTACCCGCAAGCTCGATTATCTCCAGATTGGGGATAGCTGTAAGCGCGCTGTAGTCCGCCTCGTTTAGCGTACCGGACAGCACCGCGATATTCTTTATGAAATTGTAGTCCGTTCCGTCTGCGGCTTTGCTGATAGCGTCCGAAAGCTTTCCCGTCTCAAAGGACTGCACCGTAAGGTTTTAGGTGTAGCACTCCGCTCTTGTTGGGATTGCCCTTATAATTATACACAGAAAAATAGCCACCGCAATAATTAGTATCAGTATTCTTTTTACAAGAGGTCTTTTCTTTTTTTTATCGTATCTGAACTTTGCCATATGTACTCCTTTCGCGTATAGGGTCACTGACTTTCCGCACTCTGTACCGCGGCTTCACTTTTGGGTTCTGCGCCGCGGGCGTCCTCGTCCCGACCGATGGAAAAATGTCCCGCTATCTGATATCCTGGGGAGTGAACAGCTGAACGTCCGTGGTAAGGGGATTGTTTGGCTTTCTGTAGTAGCTGAGAATGACCGTGCCAAGACCCTCTAAAA